>JANJTG010000058.1 GCA_024711265.1 Bdellovibrio sp.
CCAACTTTACAATACTCTCAATGGCCAAGGCTGAAATCATCCCTGGATGACGCTCCGTAGGCTCCAGACGACGCAAACCAAAGACAATAATAAAAACAGAAATCACCGCCAGAATGATCCACTCAATCAAAAGATGAGGAACGTCGCTGTGATTGACCGAGTTCGGCAGCATGATTCGCGTCGTGGACATGATGGATCTAATCTGCAAGGCATTGTAAGGAATAAATCCAAAAATAACAAAGACCGCCAAAACCATCCCGATGCCGACGGATTTATTATAGCGGGCAGAGATAAAGTCGATAATGCTGGTAATTCGATACTTATTCTTGATTCGAATAAGTTTTTTTAAAATAGGTCCCCACAAAATTGCGCCGATCGTGGAACCGATATGAATTGTCGCAAATAAAAAACCGCTGCGAGAAGCATTGCCGATACTTCCGTAATAAGTCCAAGATGTGCAGTAAATGGCAAGAGAAAGACTGTAAAAAAGACCGTTATTGGAAAAATGCCGTCCTCCGTGAATCTTTTTTTCGGCATAAAAACCTAAAAAAAGTAAAAACAGCAAATACAGACCCAGTACACCCAATGTGAGCGACGGAGACAACATCAGTCCTCCCCCTCAGAATCTTCAGAAAAAGACAGTAGGAAAAGAATAAAGATCAAAAATGCCCAAGAACCATAAATAAAAAGATAGAGAAACCAGGGTTTTTCTAAATTACGGTAGGCAACAAAGGGGTAAGTATTAATAACAACAAAAAGCAACGCCAGAAGTACACGGAACTCTATAGCCCGACACAATCGCCCTAACGCCGTTTTAAAATCAGAAAAAAAACCATTCATCGAACCATCCCATAACTCAAATCTGACTCGAAGAGTACTTCATCCCCTTAAATACCGACGCCACCGTATCGAGAAGCTCTTTCGGCGTAAACGGTTTAGCTAAAAAGCCTTTCAAATTTTTTGTTTGAGAGTAGTCCACATTCTCTTTACCGGGATAACCGGACATAAAAAGAACCGGCACGGGCGGAGGAGCCAAAGACTCAAGGCGCGACAACAAACCATGTCCATTACAAATAGGCATTTGTACATCGCTCACTATTAAATCAGGATGCCACGACTTGGTCTTTTCAAACCCTTCAAGTCCATTTTCAGCAGTTTCTACTTGATAACCTTCTTTTTGCAGAAAGTAAGTCACTAACATACGAAGATCCTGCTCATCATCAATGACAAGTATTTTCATATCGTCTCCAAGCACCGTTATATCGAGTCCCAACAATTTTAACAGCAAGGTTTATTTAGAAACAACTTGTTCTAAATGGATGCCACGAAAACTCGTCAGAAATTCTTCAGTGAAAGACTATTTTAGAAAATTCTCATTTTAGACAAGACGACAAGATATCTTCCGCGTCTCCGCGGACATCTTTTCGAACTTCACTTCGACCCTTTGCCAATTCAGTGGCAAGTAATCAAAATCCAGGCGATTGGCCCATTCGATAATAACTAAGGACTCTTTTTGAGCAAACAAATCCCAAAACCCAGAACTCTCCAGATCATCATCATCTTTAAGACGATATAAATCGACATGGTCCAAAGCCTTACCTTGGGTGTTTTCATAACGAAGATGGATCGCAAAAGAGGGGGATTGAACGTCTTTCATCCCCAAAAGCTCTGCAATCATTTGCACAGAGGTGGTCTTCCCCGCCCCCACCTCGCCACTCATCAAAAGAATACAACGGTTACTGAGATGAGGCAAAAACTCCACCCAGAACTCTTTCAGCTCAATGAGATTCCTCACCGTTCTTTCGGAGTTCAGGATCGATACCATTACTTCAAAATCTTTCGCATTTTACGAACCGAGGCCTCTAGCCCCTCTTCCAAAGCGTAACAAATCAAAGAATGTCCGATATTTACTTCCTGAAGATAAGGAAGTTTATTAATCAGCTTTGAATGATGATAATCCAAACCATGCCCCGCATGAACATTAAGACCGAGGTAATTTGCCCACTCGGCGGCCTCCACCAAACGCGCCCATTCTTTTTCTTTTTTTGGCCCGTTCAGCAAAACCCATTTTCCCGTATGAAGCTCAATAGCATCGGCACCAATTTCATAAGAGGCTTCAACTTGCTCTAGAGAAGGCTCAATAAACATGGAGATCTCAATTCCAATTCTTTGAAGCTTCTCTACCATCGGGGCCATTTTCTTAAAGCTCTTCTTGACGTCCAAACCTCCTTCGGTCGTCAATTCAGCCCTTTTTTCAGGAACAAAACAAACCCAGTCAGGACGGTACTTCTTGGCATAGCTCACCATTTGAGGTGTGGCTGCCATTTCCAGATTTAATGGCACAGGACAAGACTTCGAGAGAAGCTTTAAGTCTTCTAATTGTATATGGCGACGATCTTCTCGCAAATGAATGGTGATTTGTTCAGCCCCACCTTTCACAGATTTTTTTACCATATCAAGAAGATGAGGATAAGGAGTGGTCCCACCACGAACCTGACGAAGGGTCGCCACGTGGTCCACATTCACACCAAGACGAATTTTATGTTTCATATTATGACAACTCTTTTTCCAAGAAGGAGGCGATCTCCTCAGCAAATTGATTGATCTGTGCTTTATCCGGCCCCTCGACCAAAACTCGAATCACCGGCTCAGTTCCTGAGAAACGCACAAACACGCGGCCATCGCCGTTAAGTTTCTTTTCAATACTACGAATCAGATCATTATAACCCATAAGCTCATGAAGCTCCGTACGACGTTTCACGCGGCAATTAATCAAAATCTGCGGCACGTCTTCAAACACACGGTTGAGTTCACTCATTTTTTTACCCGTCTGCTTCATCACCGCCAAAACACTGAGAGCGGCAATACAGCCATCCCCCGTGGTTGTGTGATCCAAGAAAATGATGTGACCGGACTGTTCACCGCCCAAGTTGTAGCCATTTTTTCTCATTTCATCGACAACGTATTTATCGCCCACACCTGTTTTTACAACCTTGATTCCCGCTTCATTCATGCGCTTTTCAAGGCCGAAGTTGGACATCTGAGTTGCCACAAGAGTGTCACCTTTTAAAAGGCCGCGCTCCTTCATATGCAAAGCGCAGATCGCCAAAATACGATCTCCATTCACCACTTCGCCTTTTTCATCCACCATGATCACGCGGTCTGCGTCTCCGTCCAAACTGATACCCACATCAGCGCGATATTGAATCACAGCCTCGGAAAGTTTTTGAGGATAAAGGGCTCCGACCTTGTCGTTGATATTAATTCCATTTGGTTCATCACCAAGCTGGATCACTTCCGCACCCAGCTCTTGGAAGACCGAAGGGGCCACCTTGTAAGAAGCGCCATTCGCTGTATCAAGAACAATACGCATACCATCTAAAGTGTATTCCAAGGGGAAAGTCCCTTTGACATAAACAATATAACGACCTTGAGAGTCCTCAATACGACGAGTGCGTCCAATATCTTTGCTGGGCGGTAATAGCTGCATAAGGTCTTCTTCTAAAACCAGGCGCTCAATTTCTTTTTCCATCGCCTCAGAGATCTTAAATCCATCCGGACCAAACACTTTGATCCCGTTGTCATGGAAGGGATTGTGAGAAGCGGAAATAACAATCCCCGCCGCCGCTCGCATCGTACGAGTCAAATAGCCGATTCCTGGAGTGGGAAGAGGTCCCACCAACTGAACAAAGATACCCATCGAGTTCAAACCACTGGCTAAAGCCTGTTCAATCATATAACCCGAAAGTCGCGTGTCTTTTCCAATAACTACTTTTCGAGAATGGCCCGCAGTTCCGTGCATTTCTTTCTGCAAGAGATACCCGATCGCTTGTCCAATTTTAACTACGGTTTCGGGAGTCATCGGCCACTGGTTGGCCGTGCCACGAATCCCATCTGTACCAAAAAGTTTGGTCGTTTTCTTTTCCACTTTAGTTACCTTTTTGTTCGTCATGGGTCGCACCTTTCGCTTTTACCACTTCCACCTGAATCTGATTCGGGCGAACCCCCAGAATCCGCACACCGATGGGGACCTCAATCTTATTTAAAGGAATGTCGACATAAACAACGCCTTCACCTTTTTGTGAAATATCAAGCGTGATACTCTGCGACAAGGAGCTTTCTAAAAACTTTTTCAAGGACGAGCGGGGCCCAGAAACCTTCACTTTGATGTGATCAGTGGTTTGCGCCACAACCTGCGTCCCCGGAGCTGTCACTAAATCAACGTCGATATTTTTACTAAGGACAAAGTCTCGACGCCCTAAAATAGTCAGCCACAAAATAAGAGAAATAAACAACGCCACTACTTTATAACTGAAATTTTCAGTGATGATTCCTGACCAGCGTCGCTTCATAACACCTCCCCTTGTTGAGAGAAGGCTTTGTATTTTAATCCGAAGGTCTCATAAAGGGCCTTGCGAATATCCCCCAATTCCACATTGGGGCTAAAGTGTCCACCCTGCACAATGCCGATCGATTTATTTTCTTCAGATACAACAAAAACTAAAGCATCTGTTTCTTCCGTCAAACCAATGGCCGCGCGATGGCGCGTCCCCAGGTTTTTATCCAACGCCGGATTTTTACTCAAGGGTAAGAAACACCCCGCAGAATGAATTTTTCCGTTACGAATCAAAACCGCTCCATCATGCATGGGGCTTTCAGGATGGAAGATCGAAGCCAGGAGTTCCGCAGAAACTTTGGATTCCATCTCCGTGCCAAACTCGATGTGGTAATCAATCACAATTTCGCGCTCCACGACCACCAGGGCGCCGAAACCCTTCTGCGCGGTGAGGATAATTCCCTTAGCGATTTCTTCAATAACTTGAGTTTCCTGCACCGTCGAGGCGTCGCTAAAGAACGGATTGCTTCCGATATGAGCCAAGGCACGACGAATCTCTCCCTGGAACAAGACCACCACAATCACGAATAAATTTGAGAAGAATTTCTCTAAGATCCAGTTAAAGGTAAAAAGTTCCAGCCAAATACTAAGAATGTATCCGATAGCCAGAACTCCAAGACCTGAGAGCATTTGGATGGTGCCGGTTCTTTTGATAAGAACCAAGATACGATAAACCACCATCCAAACCAGCAGCATGTCGATAGCATCCTGCACACGCAGATGCTGTACTATGAAAAACAAGTTGTCGACAAACTGCTGCAACATCAAGATGCCTCTTTAATAATTAAATCGTCACCGGCCCTGTATTGCCCACGGGATCCCCAGACGGATCTTTCGTCGTAGCAATCGCGATCTCCAAACCACCATCTTTTTTGCTGGCACGATACTTTTCGATTTCCGTCACCGCTGCACCATTCACAAGCATTTCAACTTCGTGACCATCGATGGTTTCATACTCAAGAAGAGCCAAAGCCAATCTTTCTAAAGCATCCTTGTAATCAGTTAAGATTTTCACTGCAAGAGTGTAACCTTCATTGATGATCTTAGAAACTTCCACATCAATTTCTTCAGCCTTTGCCTCAGAGTAATCCTTGTGACCCTGGTGACCATATTGCATCCCCAAGAAGACTTCGCCACTGCGCTTTTCAAAAGCCAAAGGACCTAACTTACTCATCCCCCACTCACACACCATGCGGCGAGCGATATCTGTGGCGCGCTCAATGTCGTTTCCAGCTCCTGTGGTGATATCCTTGAAGATCACCTCTTCCGCAGCACGTCCTCCAAACAAGAAGGCAATCATGTTTTCAGCTTTATTTTTAGACAAAGAGACACTTTCTTTTTCAGGCAACGTCTGAGTCACCCCCAAAGCCATTCCCCGAGGAATGATTGTCACCTTGTGGATAGGATCCAACCCAGCAAGTTTTTTACCAACCAGTGTATGTCCCGCCTCGTGATAAGCCGTCACTTTTTTATCTTCATCAGAAATAACCATGGATCTTCTTTCAGAACCCATGATGACTTTGTCTTTGGCTTTTTCAAAGTCTTCCATCTCAAGATATTTTTTATCTGTGCGAGCAGCAATCAAAGCCGCTTCATTCACAAGATTCTCAAGATCCGCACCTGAAAATCCCGGAGTTCCCCGCGCGATTTTTGAAGGTTCCACATCAGGACCCAAAGGGGTTTTACGCATATGAACAGCCAAAATCTGTTCACGACCCTTAAGATCTGGTTTATTAACCACGACACGACGATCGAAACGACCGGGACGAAGAAGTGCGGGATCTAGAACGTCAGGACGGTTGGTCGCGGCGATCAAGATCACACCCTCTGAGGATTCAAAGCCATCCATTTCCACAAGCAACTGATTCAGAGTTTGCTCACGTTCGTCATGACCTCCGCCCATGCCTGCACCACGATGGCGACCAACAGCATCGATTTCATCGATAAAGATCAAACAAGGAGCATTTTTCTTCCCTTGTTCAAAAAGATCACGGACGCGGCTGGCGCCCACACCCACAAACATCTCAACGAAATCAGAACCAGAGATCGTAAAGAACGGCACACCAGCTTCCCCAGCAACGGCGCGAGCAAGCAACGTTTTCCCTGTCCCTGGAGGCCCTACCAAAAGGACCCCTTTGGGAATGCGCCCACCCAATTTCGTATATTTCTTAGGGTCCTTCAGAAAGCTCACGATCTCTTGCAGATCTTCTTTCGCCTCATCCACACCGGCAACCTCTTTGAAGGTGACGCGATTTTTATGCTCAGTTAAAAGGCGCGCGCGGCTTTTGCCAAAAGACATGGCCTTTCCGCCGCCCACTTGAACTTGACGCATAATAAACAAGAACATGGCCACGATCAAAATCAATGGCAACCAATTCACAATAAATGATTGAAAGAAACCGCCGTTGTCAGCGCGTTCATAGTTCGGAGTAATACCGTGCTGCTGAAGAAACTTATAACCCTCATCTTGAGTGTTACCCACGATAACGAAGTGAGTTCCGTTATATTTCTTTTCAAATTCGGGTTTCATTTCCCCGATCACTTCACTAGTATCCTGACGGAAGGTCACAGTCGCAACTTCACCGGCCTTTACAGCCTCTGTGAACTTGGAGTAGTTCAAGTCAGAAATCATTCTTTGGTGCTTACTCTCATAGGCTTGAAATAGAAAAACAGCCATGATGATCAGGAAAAACCAGAGAGCCAGCGTTTTCTGAGTAGATCGCATTTCAGTTCCTTTCATTCGAAGGTCAAATCACCCTCAAGGGTAGCATGGATACTATCTCAAAAAAAGAAACTTCGCACAGCTTGAAGGTCCCTCTCAATTCAGGACTGGACCTTGATTTGCTCCGCGTTAACTTCCCAGTAACATCCAGCGACTTTAAATGTGATCACTTTTTGCGACTTGTCCAGGCGCTTTTGGATTTCTTCGAGGTGAGATTGAGAAAAATCCTTTTTCCCGAGGGAAAAAAGGTACTGAGCCAACATTCTTTTCTGCTCAAAAGGACTTAATGTGAGATAAAAACCTCGAGAAAGGCCCTGTGTCCTATAAGCCTCATTTTGGCTCAAGAGATCTCCCCAGGGGCGATTCTCGATCTCTTGCGCTATGGTCTCCAAAGAACGAGCTAAAGCCGCAGTCGCCCCTCGAGAACGACGCTCTAAGGCCTTCAACCACTCTTGGCGCAACCAGTTACGCAAAGGGTCCAAGGATTCATTTGAGGGATCTTCAAATACGCGAATTTTCTCTTCACGAAGATATTTTTTAAGCTCTTTTTTAGACACTTCCAACAGAGGACGAAATAGGCCTTCTTTAAGTACCAACATCGCATGAAAACCTTGAGCTCCCGTCCCCCGAATCAGACGCAAAAGCCGCGTCTCTAAAAGATCATCACGATGGTGCCCCGTTGCTATGCAGTCGAACTTCTCTTCCTGCTTTAGACGCATCATCGCTTCATACCGATACTCTCGATACTCGGCTTCAGACTTGGCCAGCGCATGAGATTGCAGAGGATAAAACTGGATCCCTAATTTAGCACAAAGTTTTTCACAGAAAACCTGGGCCTCTTTTCGATACTCTTGGTTCGCATCTTCCCCATGATGAAAATAACACGCCCCCAAACGATCTTTCTTGTGAATTTTCGAAAGAACCCGCAGTAAGGCCACCGAATCCGTTCCACCAGAAACCGCCACTAAAATTCTTTTATTCTGCAATGAATGAAGCTTTATCAACTTCCAAACGTGATGATCCAGATCCTGCTTTACTCTCGATAGATTCACGAAACGTCTCCCGCAACTGCCACCGTTTTAATATTCACAAATTCAAGAATTCCAAAGTGACCCAACTCCCGCCCATAACCTGATTCTTTAATGCCGCCAAAAGGAAGATGTGGATCTGACTTCACTTGATCATTGACCACGACAAATCCCGCCTGCAACTCTTTTTCCACCAATTCTTTGCCTTTTTTAAGGTCCTTGGTAAAGATCGCGCCCCCCAAACCATAGGGCGAGGAATTCGCCAACTCAAAGGCCTCCTCGGTACTCTTCACTATGAAAATCGAAGCCACCGGTCCAAAGACCTCTTCGCGATGAACATCCGGGTGGTTCTTTTCAAAGACCACCACGGTCGCAGGATAAAATGAACCTCCCCCTTGCGGAGCCGATCCACCCAGGATCACTTTGCCTCCCCAGGACTTCAGTTTTTCAACTTGCTCAATAATTTGATCTTGAAATCGTTTGTGCGCTAAAGGCGCCAACTCTGCGCCTTGCATTTCCTGCACGTATTTTGCGATAAAATCCTTCGAGACATCTTGATGAACGATAAATCTTTTCCCTGCCACACAGCTTTGCCCCGCGTTGACCAAACGTGCCCTTACGCAGGTCTTTGCCGCTAACTCCACATCCGCATCCGACAACACCAAATAAGCATCACTCCCGCCAAGTTCCAGCACAATTTTTTTAAGGTGTTTAGCCGCCTCCATGGCCACTGCTCGACCTCCTCGACTGCTTCCCGTGAACGTCACACCTTGCACATGAGGATCCGCGATGATCTGAGCCGCCACCTCGTGACTCACATGCACATTACGCAAAAGACGAACTTTCGAAGTTAAACTAGAAAAAATCTTTCCAATCAACTCCGCCGTGCCTGCGGTAAGATCGGCATGTTTTAAAATAATCACATTCCCCGCCATGACTGCCGGGGCGGCAAAGCGAATCGTCTGCCATAGAGGGAAATTCCACGGCATGATGCTAAAAATAACTCCCAAAGGTTGAAAACTCACTTCCGCCAACGTGTAAGGGGAGGAAGTGACCTCTTGATTTCGCAACATCCCTTGAGCTTCCTTGGCATAGTACTCACAGGTCACAGCACACTTCTCGACCTCCGCCTTCCCTTCAGAAAGCAGCTTTCCCATTTCTTGATTCATGAGTTGCGCAAACTCGGCCTTATGCTCTCTCAACGCACGCGCCAAGTGATGAAGAATCTGCGAGCGCTCTTGGTAAGATGTTTGCCGCCAAATCTGAAAATCATGATGAGCGGAGCGAAGTGCCAATTCAGCCTCTTCCCAGGAAACATATCGATAATTTTTTAGAAGTTCTCCGGTCGCGGGATTGACTGTGGAAAATGCACTCATAACAACCTCCATCAAGAAGGCTGCCATAAACAAAGCTCAACGTAAACCGATGAAAGCAATATTAGAGAGCCGTAAAGACTTGATGGAAAGAAACCACCAATCCGACCAAAAACACGCCGGTCATGGTTCCCCAAGCCACCGACTTATAGAACTTGCCGAGCTGCATCGCTGGCCGAGCATAGGGTCTTTCCGTCGACAACAAAGGAATGGGAGCCAACACAGATTTGATAAACTGATGACAGCAACCACAAAAAAGAATGACCGAAATAAGGCTTAGAATCTCTTGTTCCATAACCTTCTTTTCGGCCACAAGACGTCTCACCTTGAGATCGCCCTTAGTCTGGTTTTGTGGGGTCCTTTTTTACGATATCGATTTCAGCGGTGATTTTAAATTTGTGAGTCTCAGCAAACTTAGAAGCCTCTTTGACGAAATCAATCTTTTGGATGATGCCAACAATCTCTTTTGTCACTCGTTGGGTCATTTCATCCTTGGATTTATTCGCACCCTGAATCAATAAATTCAATGCTTCCTTCGGAAGTTTTAGCTCTGACACATAGGCGCGAAGACTTTCTTCAGTCATAAACGCGGCACTGACCCCCGCCGTAAAAACTTTTTTTACGGTATCACCCAGAAGACCTTTAAGATCCCCACTTAAGTGTTCTTTATCATCTTTTTTGTGACTGTCGTCAGACGCCATAGAGTTGTTTCACTCTCTTTTGATAACTGCTAATCATATTTGGAAGATTCACACTGACCAAGGCATTTGCGATCGGCCCGGGAACAAACATATTGAAAGTCGCCTCAACCGTGTAAGTGGCTCTGGTTTTACCAGCTTCGTTCTCAAGCTTCCAAGAACCTACGGAAGTCTTAAAAATATCACCCGAGGCAAATTCCCAGGTAATGCTTTGTGAAGCCGTTTCCGTCATCCACAAAGAGTACTTAAAGGATTTCATCACCTGAACATGATATTCAACGAGCTTACGATTTCCTTCGTTTTTTAGAACCTTGCATTGTTTCACTTCAGCAAGAAACTCGTGATATTTTTCGTAGTCAGAAATGATTTTAAAAAACTGTTCCGGTGTGCAGTTAAAAACTTCGGTAGTTGATGCTTTTGCCATAGGCTTTTAGTGTGTCTTTTCATAAACACTGAGTCAACGCAGGCCTAGACCATCAAAGTATTATGTTTCAAATTATTGAGGTTTTTTAAATAAGGCTTCCGCCGCCGCACGAAGAGCCGCCGCTTTATCAACCGCTCCGGCGCCCCCTTTGCGAGGAGTGAAATAGTCACAGAAGTTCGCGCGGTCTTTTTCACGAACCACATCTGCCGCCGTTTCACGGCATTCGTTATAAACTTTGGGATCATAGTGCTCACAGTTCTTACACACATGCACATCCGAACGACAATGGGGACACTCCTCACGTCGTCCGATCAGCCCCGTAAAGGTCAATTCCTTGCTGCAGTTAAAACAAATAAGCTTGGTTTCCATATTCCCTCTAGGTACCTGACGCGCCCCAAATCAACACTAAGGGAAGCAGGTACCTTCCACCTAACCTTTGGGTTTTCTTTTTAAATCATGATGAGCTTCGATGGTGCGGATCGTGCCTGTTGCGGATCTCATCACCAACGAATGGGTTTTGGCTTTTCCGTCAGCCATAAAGCGAACACCTTTTAGCAAAGCCCCGTCTGTTACGCCGGTTGCAATGAACATCACAGATCCCGTCGCCAACTCATCCATCGTAAATTTCTTTTCTGGATTCGCGATACCCATGCGTTTGGCGCGTTCTTTTTCTTCTTCATTTCTAAATTTCAAGCGACCTTGGAAGTCCCCTCCCAAACACTGCATCGCTGCCGCCGAGATCACTCCTTCAGGAGCTCCACCAACGCCAATCAACAAATCAATCCCTGAATCAGGCCACGCCGCCGCGACGGCCGCTGAAACGTCTCCATCGCCGATAAGATGAATGCGCGCACCCGTCTTACGAGCCTCTGCAATCAAGGATTCATGGCGAGGACGATTTAAGATCACCACGGTCAAATCACTTACCGGCTTACGCAAAGCCTCTGCCACAGCGTGAATATTTTCAGTCGCGGATTTGTCGATATCAATCTTGCCGCGAGCCTCAGGACCGCAGGCAATTTTATCCATATAGGTATCTGGTGCATGCAAAAACTTTCCCTTTTCAGCAACAGCGATCACGGAGATGGCACCTACTCCACCCGTCGCACAGATCGTCGTGCCCTCTAAAGGGTCAAGAGCGATATCAAGAGGAGGGGCGTCTTCCGCTTTTGTGCCGACTTTTTCGCCAATGTACAACATCGGAGCTTCATCACGTTCGCCTTCACCGATCACGACAGTTCCGTCCATACGAACAGAATCGAAAGCTTTTCTCATCGCATCGACCGCCGCTGCGTCAGCCGCTTTTTCATCTCCACGACCCATCCAACGAGCTGATGCCAACGCCGCAGCTTCTGTCACACGCACAAATTCTAAAGCCAGGTTTCTATCCATTTTTCACTCTCCATGGCGGCCTTCATATCAGCCGGAAGTCTTAACAATTTTAAATCAGGTCCCAATGCCACGTGCACCGTTTTTGCGAGAGAACAAATTTCTCCACCGCGCCCTCGCAGTCGATATTGAAAGAGGATGCGATTGCCTTCCGTCTTTCCTTGCACCTCGATCTCAAGGTCATCCCCGAAGAACGTAGGTTTCATATGTTTAACGTGGGTTTCATATACCGCAAAATGACTGGCAGAACTGGGTGTTTGATAATCAATAAGGCCTTTATCATGGGCCCAGGCAACCCGCGCTTCTTCGTAAAAACGCAAATAATTGCTGTGATGAACTATACCCATAAGGTCGGTTTCATAAAACTGCACTTTGTGGCGATGAATAAACATTGATTATTTCTAGACTAAACTGGTACGTTGAAGCAACTAAAAGGACGAAAATGACGGCCACGGAATTTCAAAAAAAACTTCCCATGAGAATCACTCTTAGCCGCATCTTTATGGTGCCTATTATTGTGGCATTCATGTGGCCCAACACCCTTTTTTGGAATATCTTTGCCGCAGTCTGTTTCATTTTAGCTTCCATCACTGATTATTATGACGGTTATTATGCGCGAAAATTCGATGTCGTCAGTAATTTCGGAAAGTTCATGGACCCGATTGCGGATAAAATCCTTGTGACCAGTGTCTTGGCCATGCTTTTGGCTCAAGGAAAAATCGACGCCTGGATGGTGATCATCATTTTAGCCCGGGATAATTTTATTGGAGGCATCCGCTCGGTTGCTGCGGCAGATCAAATCATTATTGCCGCCAAACCCGCCGGAAAATGGAAGACAGCGATGCAAATGGTGGCCATTCCCATTGTAATTATTGGAAATATGGACCCGTATCTCCCGTATTTGGACAAAATTGGCTACGGAGTCTTGTGGGTTAGCGTCATTTTGAGTATAACCAGCGGTATCGAGTATTATTTAGGATATCTTAAAAGCCGTAAGGCTTAATGGACGATGTATGCTTTTGTACCTCTCTCCCAGTAATTGGTTTTTTATTTTCCTGGCGCTGCTTTTAAGCAGCTATTTGAAAATTGCTTCCGCAAAAACTCAAAAGCCCGTCGTTTTCGCAAGTTCCTCTTTCGCCCAGATCCTTCGCTAAAGCCCTACTCCCATTGCGTGAGTTTCTTTCCCGTACTGAGTTCCAAGTTTAAGATCGCTTCAATGGCACCCATTTGGGCATTCAAAGCTCCGGCCTTAGCTCTATAAAGCTCGGCTTCCGCATCTAACACGTCCGTATTGGTTCGCACCCCCGCCCTAAGCCCCTCTTGCGAAAGACGAACACTTTCCTCCGATTTCACAATATCACTTATTCGAGAGTCATAAACCGCACAATAATACAGGTACTTCTTCTTCCAAAATTGCATATCCCTTTTTGCTTTCAACTCTGCCTGATGAAGAGTCCTTTCCGCCTGATACCTCTGCTCAATGCTTTGTTTGGATTTAGCAATCGAGATCATTCCGTCAAAGATATTCCAGGTCAGCAAGATCCCATAATTGTAGGCATCTCGATAGCTGTCAGAATCATCAAAACGGTCGTTTCGATTGTTGTAGTACTGATACTGACCAAACAGGGAAATCCGCGGAACCCAATACCTCGCGGTGGCTTCTTCCTGAAACGAAAGGCCCTCTGATTTTTTTTGCAACGCCATCAAATCCTTACGCTCTTCTTTTTTTACGTCCCCCAAAGCATGAACCCATTCGGTGCGCAATCGAGGAAGTCCGCCTTCCACTCCGGACACATCTTCTTCATCCCCTAGGGCTTCACTCAGCCGGGATTTTGAAAGTTCGACATTATCAACGGCATTCAACAATTCAGTTTGCGCCTCACTTAGTTGAACTTCGACCCGTAAGACATCATAATTTGTCGAAGCTCCGACCTTTTTTAGCAGTCGAACATTTCTCAGATGATCTTGAAGGGCCCGCGAATTCTGCTCCGCCACTTCTTTGAGTTCTTGGGCCGCGACCGCCTTGTAAAACAACAAAGTCACCTCCCGCTCGACTTGAAAGACTGTCCAGTCTTGTTCTGCTTTCGAGGAAACTTCAAAAGCCCCGGCACTTCGATAGCGATTCATACTGGAAAAACCATCAAACAAGGACCACTGCGCCGTCAGATATAAATTTGTTGTTGGCGTAATTTGAGGGATTGAAAGGGGCATGCCCCCCAGATTCACATCCATGAACACATACCGCTTATCAAAAAGATAGCTGGCTTGAGTCACAAGCGTGGGCAAAAATCCAGAGTAAGACTCTTTCTCTTTCCAAACACTTTCCCGGTATTGAGACTGCGACCTTTGAATTTTGGGAGAGTTCACGATGGCTTTTTGCAAGGCTTCACTCAAACGAAGCTCTGCCGCCTGGGCGGAGAAAAAAATAGCAGCCACTAACGTTATCAGCATGGCTGTCATTGTATGTCTAGGGCAAACCCCTTGAAAACCAGCCGCCGCAAATTCACGATCCATTTTGTCTAAGATCAGAGAACAAAAGTGTAGGCGCGAAATAGAAGCCTACATGTCGAGGTGCATTGAAAGACGGCACTTTGCAAAATGCTTAAACACCCACTATATGTTCAAAACGAATTTAGTTGCTTACAGACTGGAACAAACATCGCATGCAATCTACCAAGAGTTCCTAAGAAGTATTTAAACCAGGAGTTAACATGAAATTTATGAGAATTGTCACCTACTACGTTATGCCCTTTATTTTCTCGGGAGCAGCAATGGCAGCCTCTTCATCTCAAATTCAATGTGTCGGCGTTGAGTTTGATATCAAGTCCAGCGATGCACCCATCTCCGTTTCTTTAAAAGCAAAGGAGTCCGAGGACTATATTTCTTTTGAAGGCCGATCAAAAACCGCCATCTTTAACGTAAACATCCACAAAGAAACTCTCTCTGTCTTTTCAACTATTGATTTGAAAGATTCTACGACCTTGCAAACAAAGGGCACTTTTAACTCTTCTGGGATCTACGAAACAGTCAGCATGAAGGGTGGAAATATCATGATGCCGGAAAGCTCCATCTCAATCAGTTGCCTTAAACAATAGGTATTTTCACGATGAGACCTTTACGACTAAACATAAAGGTCTCTATTATCATAGAGGGAAGTTCATATTTCCCCAACTCATTTCAATATCCGTAGGGTTATTTTCAAAAGCCACATATTTGAGTCTTGCTCCACTTTGTATAGAAACGAAATCACGGCACACTCAAGTACATGAGGTAAGTCATGACGGACGTTGAAACAAAGAATAAAACAATCATCACCAGAGTACGAAAGCCCACTGCCAAAAATACCCCTCAGGAGGAGACTCCGTCTGAACATGCAAAGACGCAAGTTCATTGTCCTATTCGGGAAAATCTTCGAATGTATCTCGAACAGACAGTGAAGCAGATCACAAGCACGCCTGAACAAATTCAAGTTAGCTATTGGGTGGGACCAAACACAACAGTGTATAACATCAATGTTCCGCGAGAATCCATCGGACAACTTCTTGGTTCAAAGGGGAAGAACATCAACGGAATAAGATCCCTAGCCGCGGCTATGGGGGCCCTCAAAGGAATTCGAGTCATTATCGAAATTCCTTATTTCCCCAAATAAATTCTGGTTGATTGACGCCTAAATTAGAAATTGATAATTAACTTTCCTAAGTGTGTTGAAAGTCATATTACCTACAGTTTCTATGCGCACTTGATAGATAACTATGGAATGCCGGAACGTTTTTGCTAGAACATAGTATATGAATGTGCAAACTTTTCTAAACAACGAATTTAAAAAAAGAAAACATAAAAATGCGCGCTTTTCATTACGTTCTTTTGCACGTTTACTAGAAATAGATGCAACAACTCTGGGAAGAATCTTAAAAGGTCAGGGTTTGCCTTCCCGCGAAAGTGTCGAACGCTTTGCTTCCAAATTAAGGCTCAGCCAAGAAGAACAACGCGAGCTTATTGTCGCATTTCAAGCTTCCAAAGAGGAACAAAAGAAAGAGCAAAAGAGCAAATCTTTTTCTCCCATTGATGATGGTGTTTTTGAAGACTACTTCGAGTGGTATTACCCGATCATTCTGGAAGCCCTCAGAGCCCCCACAACACGAGCCAAATTGTCGATTCTTTTGGATAAGTATCAAGTCAGCAAACAAGCTCTCGACGAGGCCCTAAATCATCTGGTGAATCTGAATCTTATAAAACTTAACGCTGAAAATGAATATGTAAAAGCTGGGTTTGGCTCAACAACTGTTCACATTCCTACGACTTCAGCAAAGCGCAAAGAAATTCAAAAGAAATATCTTGAGCTGGCTATCAAAGCCATCGACGAGGTGCCCTTTAATCAACGGGAAAACACCACATTGACTGTGGCTCTAAATAAAGAAGAGATGCATAAGATCTCTCAGATAATGCAAGCTGCTCGAGCCCGCATCGGTCGTCTTTCTGAAAAGAAGAAGGACAAGTGCGATTCCGTTTACAATATCACTATGGCTATTTACCCTATCTTATAAAGAAAGATTTCTCCCATGAAAAATCATCTTATCTTGGCCTTATTGGGGATTTTCACTCTGTTACCAACTCAAGGTTTCTGCCGCGGAGGAGAAGAAACCAATGGGGGCGATGGCGTCGTTGCCGAATTCTTTTTCGCTTTTGACAACATTAT
>JANJTG010000073.1 GCA_024711265.1 Bdellovibrio sp.
CATAGAGGATTCCAAAATAACTTGCAATGGGATCGGCAAAAGCCAAGAACAACAAAGTCAACGCCACGACAGGACGAGGAAATAATATATCAACAAGCAAGACACCCGAAAGAAGGAATGTTGTTCCTGCCAGTCTCTTCACCTCGCTCTGACGCATGATCGGCTTAAATGCATGCACAGCCCAATCATTCAGAGCTGGATTTCTTTGACGCAAAAAATCGAAGGGAACAAAAAGACACCATGAGGCCACAAGGATTGTCATGGATAAAGCTGGCGGAAGATACACATAGGCAAGGAACATCGTAAAGACCCCTGACATATGCCAAATCTTTCGAGCATAATGAATGTCCGAGCGCTTCTTTAAGTCCACGGGTTGCGTTATTCCTTCAATAATCATCAATTCAAATCCAGCCACATCTGTACGCAAAATGCGTAATGCCGGCTAAACTTAAAGGCTGGGGAAAAGAAGATCAATTTAATTGATGCTACTCTAGCGAGTCGCATTAAGGCATTGATATATCTATGTTAAATCTTAGAGGAACGAACACGAACGACGACTTCAACAGGTTTTCCTGAGCTTTCGCGATAACGAATCGCAATTTCATTCTCGCCCTGCTGCAATTGTATGAGGTCGGTTTGATACTTATTAGATCCACTCGTGAAGATAGAAGCCGTGTAGCCGTTGCTCTTGTTCACGATTTCGACATCTCCGGATTTAAAGTTCTTCAGACAGTTACGTCCCTGAAATTGCACGTAAGGCCCTGATACTGTTAGTTCGGAAACACTCTTTTTTGCGCAACTTAAATCATACGCGGTGAATGAAGCGAGCGCGGGCTTCACCTCCACGACGCTCGAAGGAAGGCTCGACGGACTGCGCTTGGCCGCGACGGCCGAAGTCTCCATCGCCACGAGCTCTCCAGAGACCTCTTCTTTTTGAGTCAACGTCTGAAAGGTTGGAATTCCCATGAAGAGAACCAACATCAACGTGAAAAAGATGAACTGAGTGTCCGTGGGTTGCCGTTTAAACATACTTAATGCTTCATCGGAGGAACGGAGCCAGACTTTAGCTGTGTCAATTTGAGATTATCTGGTAGAGCGAAGCTTTTTCCTTAAGTTTTTCCACATTTCATCCGTATCTAAGTCTAGTAATTAGGGGGAAGTTACTCAATGAACGGGCGTATTCTCAAAAAGATCCGAAATTTTCGCCTTTTCTCTGGTCTTTTGATCATGGCGCTGACTGTTTTGAGTTTTCAAAACTGTGCCCCCCAAAATGCCACGTGCTCTGACAATAGCTCAAACTGCTCGAACGAAGGGTCTACTTCTAGCCCCTCGACCAGCACAAACCAAGGCTCTATCTGGTCTTCTCGCCCCGGCAATGGCAACTCCAGTGGTGTGAATATCGGTGGCGGCTCCGGCGGAGGTTCTGTTTCTGCGGGGGGCTCCGGTGGAAACTCGGGATCTTCTGGCGGTGGCATCGCGGTGGGTGGTGGTGGCTCTTCGTCAGGAGGCGGCGGCGGAGTCAGCACTGGTGGCAACGACGACCCAAAAAACACCACTTTCCGAATCACGAAACAACCTCAGGGCGTCAGTGTTCTGGAAAAAGCCGACTTTCAATTGGATGTCACTATTGCTGGAGGAGACGGGCCTTACACTTTCCAATGGTACAAAGACAGCAAAGCCATTAGTGGTGGTTTCGGAAACTACTCCTCTTACATGGACAATGCGAGTTCCTATAGCAAAGAAGGCACTTATTATGTCGTCGTGAAAGATGGAAATGGACAAAGTATCCAAAGTTCGCTGGCGCGAGTTAGCATCTTGGAGCCCGCAGTGGGCTGTGTCGCCGGATCATATTTCACTTACACTGTTTCTAGCTACGACACCGCTTATAAATATTTTGGCGAGTATTTCGACGGACCGAAAGGAAAGTTTCTTTTGCACTCTTCCTTTGATATTTACAATTTCCTTTATCCCAACGCCAGTTGGGTGGGGCTCTCGACTTATTCAGTGCCCTCGGCCCTTCAGTATCTGCAAAAAACTTGGATGAGCTGCCTTACAACAGTGCCACGCATTCATACACCTCAGCCCAATCCCGGATTCCCCACGGACTATTGGTATTATAATAATTCGCAAAAATACAACGATGGTTATGGCTATAACTACAAAGGCACAATTACATTTGAGTGTCGAAACAAGAAGCTAAAGTTCGTTTCGAATACGTGCGCGTGGGAAAAAGACCCCAACTATGTTCCGCCAGAACAACAATCCAGCGGTTACTAAAAAGGGCTCTCGCGAGCCCTTTTTTATTTCTACTTTTTATCGATACTGATGGCGAATTTTTTTACCCCAGCACCCTTCACGATGTCCAGGACCCCCACCACTTTACCGTGAGGAACATCCTTGTCGGCCGAGATAATCGCCTGAACTTCGGCGTTCTTGGTGACCTCATCCGTCGCCTTCAACTTCACATCGTCTTCATTCACGAAAGAGCCATTGAGATTAATACGACCATCTGCCGTTAAAGCAATATTGAGCTTGCTTGGCGCCGTTTGGTCCCCACTTGCCGCTTTAGGAAGATTCACGTTAATCGTGGGCTTCATAAACATCGGAGCGGTGACCATGAAAATGATCAACACCACCAGAATGATATCCACAAGCGGAACTACGTTAATGTCCGCTATGGCTTCGTTATCGTTTCCGCCATTATTGAATGCCATGGTTTACACACCTTTTTTCTTCGCATAAGCAAGGCAGAGTTCTTTAACGCTCTCAAGATTCTGGAAGATGCCCTTCACTTGTTTGCTGTAGTAGTTGTAGGCCGCAACGGCAGGAATCGCCACAAAAAGACCTGCTGCTGTTGCCACAAGGGCCATGGAAATCCCTGCCATCACCGTCTGTTGGCCCGCCTCAGGAGCTGTTGCCAAATCATTGAAGGCCTTCATGATCCCCAACACCGTTCCAAAAAGTCCGATATAAGGAGCATTGGAACCGACTGTCGCCAAAAAGCCCAAAAATCTTTCAAGCTCAGGGCGTTCGGTCAAAGCGAAAGTATTAAAAATCTGCTCCAAACCTTTGCTGCCGGATTCCTTCATGTGTTTCAAAGCATAACCCGCCGCACGCCCCTCAATTGAATTTGGGTCTTTTGCAAGATCCTCCACATCCTCAAGGCTGTTGCTTTGCAACGCCAACTTAATTCGCGAACGAACTCTTTGCGATTCCGCAGAAACCTTTTTCAAAGAGAAATAACGTTCCAAGATCATCCCAATACTCATCACGCTGAGAATAAGTAGAATCCATAAGATAACCTGATCCGCCAGGTGCGCGACTGCAAATATTTTTTCCGTGAGCATGGGTGATTTCCTCCAAATCTTTGACTGAGCAAAGTTATTGATTCATTATCTCTAAAACCATTACATCTGGTCAAGGTATGCGGAAAATCATTTTAACTCTTCTTATAACACTCCTGAGCTTGGTCCAGCTTTCGTGCAAGACAAACGATAGAAAATCCGTCTTGGTCATTGCTGCAGACGGATTGACGAGCACAGATATAAGCTGCAGTCAGGAAGAGGGTGAAAGATCCGGCTTTCAATTGCTTTGCAATGAGTCTGTCCGCTTTACTCACGCTTTCACGCCTTCACCTCTCACCGTGCCCGCTTTGGCATCCGTCCTCACTGGACTTTACCCCTACCAGCATAAAGTTCGTCACAACGGTGGTCCTGGTCTTGCCGCAGAATTTGAATTAGCCTCTGAACTCGCCATTAAGCAAGACTATCGTACCAGTTTCTTTTCTGGCGGAGCCCCCGTGTTCAGACGAAGTGGACTCAATCAGGGATTTGAGCTTTTCGAAGACAACCTCATCCCCTCCTTCACGAGCCTGTTTCGACCCTTCAAAAAAAACGCGGATGCCTTTTTCCAGTGGCTCAAACATGACGTCGACAATGAGGCCTTTTTCAGTGTGATCTATGTTCCCGATCTCCTCTTCACCACCACCGAAACAGTGACGGATCTGGGTGAAACTCGGAATCTCAGTTTTGAAAGTCAGCGTGATGAGTTGGATGAAAGCCTCTTTGAACTCATCCAAAACTTAAAAGCAACAAAACGTTGGGATAATACCACTGTTCTTCTCGTGGGCCTCAATGGTCACACCACGAACGATCGTTATCGAGAACTGTCCCCTCTGAATCTGCACGGGGAAAACACCCAAGTGGCCTTATTTATAAAGCCATCACAAAAAAAGAAACGGGATGAGGCCATTAACTGGAAAGTCGATCAAAACGTCAGCTTGGTCGACGTCGGTCGAACCCTTTTTGAGCTCTTGGGAGAAAGTCTTGTTGATACAACTTCGGGAGTGTTTCCCACGCACTCTCTTCTAGAAGTTTTAAAAAGTCCCACCGCTTCGTGGTCCGACAGTACCCCCTTGTTAATCGAATCGGGATGGGCACTTTGGCGCAGAGCCGGTCCGTTGCGAACCGCG
>JANJTG010000408.1 GCA_024711265.1 Bdellovibrio sp.
GCAGGTTGCAGATCGCGTCGCCCGAGGGGGCGAAGCGGTTTTCCGGATCGGCGCCGAGGTTGCCGATCAGGATGACTTTGTTCACGGATGCCATCCGGTTCTCCTTTGAATGCGTGTGCGGACGGGCGGCAGCGGCCGCCCGTAACAGGGTTCAGCCATGTGCCGGAAGCGGGGCCGCCGGACGCACCGGGGGCGGCGCCCTCGAGGCCGCCAGCGCGAGCCACACCAGGGCCAGGGCGGCACAGAACAGGCTGACCGCGGCGGGACCGAAGCCCTTCCCCAACCAGCCGCCGAGCAGCCCTCCGAGAAACAGCCCGATCGACTGCAAGGTGTTATAGACGCCGAGCGCGGTTCCTTTCGAGCCCGGCGGCGCGATGCGTGAAATCCACGACGGCTGGGTGGCCTCGAGCACATTGAAGGCGACGAAGAACAGCGTCAGCATCAATGCCAGTGGTATCAAAGCGTCACCCGCCAGCCAGAGTCCGAACTGCACCAGCACAAGCAGCGCGATCGCGGCGTTGAACACCGCCTTCATCCGGTCGTGGCGCTCGGCGAGGATCACCGCCGGCACCATGACGAGGAAGGACAGCAAGACCGCCGGCAGATAGACTTTCCAGTGCTCGGTCATCGCTAGGCCGCCGCCGGTGACCAGCGCCGAAGGCACCATGACCCACATCGTGGTCTGGATCAGATGCAGCGCGAACACGCCGAAGTTGAGCCGCATCAGCTGGCCGTCGCGCAGCACGTCGATGAAACGGCCGGTGGCGCGCGGCACCGGCGGCGCTTCCGGCACCACCCACAGCAGCACGCCGATCGCGCCGAACGCGAGCACCGCGGTCAGCCAGAAGATTCCGTCCATGCCGATCACGGCGTACAGCAGCGGCGCCGCCACCATCGACAGCGCGAACACCAGGCCGATCGAGGAGCCGATCATGGCCATGACCTTGGTCCGATGCTGGTCGCGGGTGAGGTCGGCGGCGAGCGCGGTGACCGCCGCCGAGATTGCCCCCGCGCCCTGCAGCACGCGGCCGACGATGATCATGTGGATGCCGTCGGCGAGCGCCGCGATCACGCTGCCGAGGACGAACAGCACGAGGCCGAAGACGATCACCGGCTTGCGCCCGAAGCGGTCCGACGCCGCGCCGTAGGCGATCTGCAGGCAGGCCTGGGTCAGCCCGTAGGCGCCGATCGCCAGCCCGACCAGGGTCAGGTCGTCGCCGCCCGGAATGCCCGCAGCGTGCACCGCGAACACCGGCAGGATCAGGAACAGCCCGAGCATGCGCAGGGCGAAGATCGCGGCCAGGCCCAGGCCGGCGCGGCGCTCTTCGCGGCTCATCGGATCGCGTGCGGAAACGGGCATCGGAAACGGCTTCGTCAAAACGCGGATTCTATC
>JANJTG010000418.1 GCA_024711265.1 Bdellovibrio sp.
GCTGCTTTCACTGGCCGGACGTGACTACGACCTGCTGCACAGCAGTTCGGAAGCCGTCCGTCGCATGAGCGAAGGCGAGCTGCTGCAGATTCAGAAGAGCCGCCAGATGAACACCGACGAGGAGACCTACTACCGCATCATCGGCGACAAGACGGCCTCGCTGCTCGCGGCCTGTTGCGAGATCGGCGCCCGCAGCGCCACCGACGACGCGGCGGTGATCACGCGCATGCGCGACTATGGCGAGAACATCGGCATGGCCTTCCAGATCCGCGACGACCTGCTCGACTACCTGAGCACCGAGCGCACGCTCGGCAAGCCGATCGGCGGCGACCTCAAGGAGAAGAAGCTGACGCTGCCGCTGATCCACGCGCTGCGCACGGCGAAGCGCAGCGACGGTCGGCGGGTGCTGCGTCTGTTGCGCAAGGGTGTGGGACGCCGCGAGATCAACGAGATCGTCGCCTTCGTCGACGCGCACGGCGGCACGGCCTACGCCCGCGCGCGTGCCGATCATTATCGCGACGCAGCTCTCGCCTGTCTGGCCGATCTGCCTGACGGCGACGCAGTGGCTTCCCTCAGGAGTTTCGCGCAGTACGTCATTTCGCGCACGAAGTAGCGGCGGCCGGTTGTGCCTGCGTCACGGTACGCAGGGCACGCGGCGCTCCCATCCCCCCACATGCCTTTCACGGTTCAGGAGTTTTCAATGAGACAGCTACGCATGACGATGATCGCGGTGCTGCTGCTGGGTGCGACCCTCGCGGGTGCGCATGCGCAGACGCGGCTCGAGCAGATGGACGACATCCCGCGGCGGCCGATGACGTTCGAAGACATGTATGCGATGGGCCGGGTGGCCGATCCGCAGATTTCGCCCGATGGGTCGAAGGTGCTGTACACGGTCACGACCTTCAGTCTGGAGACGAACACGTCGAACGCAGACATCTGGGTGGTCGGCATCGATGGGAAGGATCCGAAGCGGCTGACGGATGCGCCGAAGAGCGATGCGCACGGACGTTGGTCCCCGGATGGATCGACGATCGCATTCGTGTCGTCGCGCGAGGGTGCGCCGCAGGTGTGGGTGATGGATGCCGACGGCCGCAATCAGCGGCGGATGACTTCGCTCACGACGGGTGCGTCGGGGGTGGAGTGGAGTCCGTCGGGCAGATACCTCGTGTTCGCTTCGGATGTGCATCCCGACTGTGCCAGTGAAGACTGCACCAAGCAGCGCGAGGAGGCTCGTGCGAAGAGCGGGGTGAAGGCGATCATCAGTGATCGCATTCCCTACCGCATCTGGAATTCCTGGAAGGAGGGGAAGTTCTCGCATGCGTTCGTGATGCCGGCCGCGGGCGGCGTGCCGCGTGACGTGACGCCCGGAGCCTACGACACGCCGCCGGTGGATCTGGGCGGACATGTGAACTACGCGATCGCACCCGACGACAGCGAGATCGCGTATGTGAAGAACACCGATCCCAACGTGGCGATCAGCACGAACAACGACATCTGGATCGCGAATCTCGACGGCTCGAATGCGCGCTGCATCACGACGTCAATCAAGGCGAACGACAACAATCCCGTCTACTCGCCCGACGGCCGCTACATCGCCTATCGTGCGATGCGGCGTGCCGGCTACGAGGCCGACAAGTACGATCTGATGGTCTATGACCGCACGGCGAAGACGACG
>JANJTG010000495.1 GCA_024711265.1 Bdellovibrio sp.
ACCTTGTCGGCCTGCGACGGCTCAGGATTTCCGCTCGGATGGTTATGTGAAAGGATGACCGCCGCCGCATTGAGCCGTAGCGCTTCCTTGACCACTTCGCGCGGATACACTTGAGCCGTAGCGCTTCCTTGACCACTTCGCGCGGATACACCGATGCACTGTCGATGGTGCCGTGGAACATCTCCCGGTACTCGATCAGCCGATGGCGCGTATCCAGAAACAGCACCGCAAAGACTTCATGCTCAAAGCCTGCGAGCTTGTTGCGCAGGTACTCTTTGACCAGCGCCGGGGAAGTGAACTCAGCACCACGCTGCATCTTCAGCTCGATGGCCTGGCGTGCCGCTTCAAGAATTTGATCCACCGACGCCGGCAGATAGCGCCCTTGGGCGTCACGCACCAGCAAAGCGTCATCGAACGAGGAAAAGGACAGTTGCGACATGATCGTGCTCCGGTTGCTCGGGCGGAATTGCCCGGAACCGTGGCCAGCACGGCGCAGCGCAAGCAGTCAGGGATCGAAGACGGCCGACAGGCCGCAAGCGTGCGAGCACGCGAAGTCATTGACGGCGAGAACGCCGTGATACGGTGAAGGGAACAGCAAGACCGCCTATATCCCACTCAGCCACACACCCGCCGTTGGCAAGTGCGCAGCACGCGCAGGCTCGGATCAACGATCCAGGCCGAAGGCGTCAGGGATCAGCGCCGAATGGCTGTGATTCGGCACGAAGCACGGGGCACAGCCCGCGAGCCCGACGGCGAAACGCCGGGACGCACGACTACTGCTTGTCATCCTTGAGAGACAGCATTCCGCGAGATTCAAGCAGACGCCGCGTGTTCTCCAGCTCTTTTTGCAGCAGTTCGGCATCCGGCAAAACCGTCCGGTAGTTCGCCGCCATCACCTTGGTCGGCAAGCCATCCAGTGCATACCGCGCCAGGGCATGGCCCTTGTCGGCACACAGGATCAGACCCACCGGCGGGTTCTCATCCGGGTAGGCCCAATGTTCCTTGGCATAGTTGCAGTACATATGCAT
>JANJTG010000230.1 GCA_024711265.1 Bdellovibrio sp.
ATGAAAACCAAATATCCTCCGGCGCGTGAGATGATTGATGCGGGCGCACGAGTGGCGCTGGCGACGGATTATAATCCTGGCAGCTCTCCTACTCAGGATCTGAATCTTGTGGGGCTTTTAGCTCGTTTGGAAATGAAGATGAGTTTGCCAGAAGTCATCGGGGCTTACACGGTGGGCGCGGCCTATGCTTTGAACTTACAGAAGGACGTGGGTTCTTTAGAAGTGGGCAAGTCTGCTGATATTTTGTGCACAGAGAGGGATTGGCAGACTTTGTTTTACAGTGTGGGAGAGTCCACCAAGAAGGTGGTTTTCTCGAGAGGGAAGAAGGTTTTTAACAATCTAAAATAATCTGATGCGTCAGAAAATTTAAGATTCTTAAAATTTCCTTTGAACTATGACCTCTTTTCTTTCTAGTCTTGAGCTGTGTCTGTTCCGGGGGGAGTAACAACATGAGATCGTCTTATACCACTTTAATGCAGTCGAAATATTTTAATCCTGCGTTTAACAGTGCCATCTTTGATGGTCCCGTGCGCATCTACTTTGCCCAGTTTCATGAAGCTTTGGCTTTGAAGATCTACTTCCTGATTCAACAGAAGTTGGGAACCGAGATGGTGAAAGCGAAGGAAGTTTCTAAAGCCTCTGGCGCGAATATCTTGGTGATGATCTATCCCACGGCAGATAGTTTCTTACTCTCGTTTGAGGGGCGTGAAAACAATCTGGGGCCTTTGGAAGTTGAAAAGTGGCACGAAGACGTCGTGATTGGCTTGCGAGGTCCTGTTGAGGATGAAAACCTGGATCTTTTGATAGAGACATTGCGTCTCACAATGGACACTTGGCGTCCAGCTCCTCTGGAGCTCTCTTCCGCTCCTGCGGAACTGTGATATACTTTAAATATGAATAAAAAAGGTCAGATCGTGGTGGAGTATGTGCTTCTCCTCGTCATTGCCGTCAGTTTATCTGCTTTTCTTGTAAGCCAGTTGGTCAGCCGAAACCCTGACGAGCCCGGCATTCTTGTCGCCAAATGGCACTCCATAATGAAAGTCATCGGCGACGACCTCCCAGACCGCCGCAAATAGGTACGGCCTTACCTCACAAGAAGGGGTTTCCGCGTTTTTGGATTTCTTCTTCGATGGCTAGCTGCATTTTTTCTTGGATGTCTTGAGCAATATCGTGCACAAGCTCTGAGTCATCCACGGCAGACGCTTTATAGGGTAGATAGATCGGTTCCAAAAAGCGAATGCGCCACTTCGCCGGTAAGGGGATGATATTGAGGGGGAGTGGAATCACAGAGCCCTTCAGGAACTTCGTGAATTTGAGTTTTTTCAAATTGATATGGGTCTCTTCCGCGCCCAAGATCACCACCGGTACGATCGGGCATTGGGTTTCTAAAGCCATGCGGACAAAACCGCGTTTGAACTCTTGCAGTTGATAGCGCTCGGTCGTAGGTTTGAAATTTCCCTGTTCGCCCTCGGGAAATAAAACAATGGCATTCCCTTTTTTAAGAGCATTGACTCCGTTTTCATAGGTCGCCTCCGTGAACCCCATTTTATGGGCCGGGATGGCGGTGGTTTCAGTCAAAAACCAAAAGTGATGAGTGAGGACGCGGGGAACTCGTTTGGCCTCTTGTTGAACGATGTGACCTAAAAGAAAAGCGTCAAAGCCCGAGTAGCCGGAGTGGTTGGGGGCAATAATGACCGCACCACGGCGCGGAATGTTTTCAACACCTTCGATTTCCATGCGAAAGTATTTACGAAGGATTTCTAAAAGAAAACGGGGCAGAACTCGAAAAATCAATGTGTCTCGGTCAAGGTTCCGAAGGCCAAATATTTTTTCATTGGGTTTCTGCAAGAAATTCTTCATGATTAATACTAGTTACCCATCGACCGGAGAGTGTTTAATGTCTTCTTCTTTTATCATGGCTATTGACCAAGGTACAACCAGCTCGAGAACCTGCATCATCAATCAAGCCGGAGGTCTTGTCGCAGAAGCGCGTGAGACATTCAAGCAGATCTTTCCGAAACCAGGTTGGGTGGAGCATGATCCTGAGGACATTTGGTACTCCACCCAGAGGTCGATGCGTTTGGCTCTCGAGAAGGCGGGAATCAAGGGTTCGCAGATTCAAGCTATCGGCATTACAAATCAGCGCGAGACGGTGATGGTGTGGGATGCAAAAACGGGCAAGGCGGTTTACAACGCCATTGTTTGGCAGTGCCGCCGGACTCAAGATTTGTGCGAAAAATTAAAAAAGGCCAAAAAAGAAAAACAAATCACCGCGAAAACGGGTTTGGTTCTAGATCCCTATTTCTCTGCAAGTAAAATTCAATGGATTTTAAAGCATGTGCCTCAAGCCATGAAGAAGGCGCGAGCTGGCGAAGTTCTAGCTGGAACCGTAGATACATTTCTTCTTTGGAAGCTGACGGCGGGGCAGTCGCATAAGACGGATGTCAGCAACGCTTCGCGAACGATGTTGATGAACATCCACACGGGATGGTGGGATGAGGAGTTGATGAAACTTTTTGGAGTGCCTGATCGCATTTTGCCAGAGATCTGTCCCTCCAATGCTGAGTTTGGCCGAACCGCAGGGCTTGGGTTCATGCCCGATGGAATTCCGATCACGGGAATGATTGGGGATCAGCAGGCGGCTCTTTTTGGGCAAACTTGTTATGAGGTCGGAGAATCCAAATGCACTTTCGGAACGGGAAGTTTTCTGCTGCTCAATACCGGCAAAAAGGCTGTTAAGTCCAAGAACAAACTTCTAACTACGATCGCATGGAAATTAAAGAACGAAGAAATGACTTACGCTCTTGAAGGGGGTGCCTTCGTTTGCGGGGCGGCCGTTCAGTGGTTGCGCGATGGTCTGGGTCTTTTTCAACATTCTGCCGATGTGGAATCTTTAGCTAAAACAGTTGCAAGTTCAGAAGGTGTGGAGTTTGTTCCGGCTCTCACGGGACTAGGGGCCCCTCACTGGAAGCCGGAAGCGCGGGGGGTGATTTGCGGCCTGACTCGAGGATCAACGAAGGCTCATATCGCCAGAGCGACGTTGGAAGCCATGGCATTGCAAAACGTCGACATCTTAGTGACAATGCAAAAAGACTTAGGAAAAAAACTCAAGGGAATCAAGGTCGATGGCGGCGCCGCTGCCAATGATTTGTTG
>JANJTG010000517.1 GCA_024711265.1 Bdellovibrio sp.
AGCGTGTTTGAACGGTGAAGGCTATTCTGCGGGTTATCGTTATGAGCAGATTTCAAAACTGACTGGCGGCGTGATCGGGGATGTGTGTGCCACTGATTATGCGGCCCAGGTACAAGGCATCGCGGAAGGGGTCAGAAAGACTTTGAAATCCATCACCTTGTCTTGTGCTCCGGTTGTGGACTCGATGCGATCCATCTTAGTTCTTAAAGATGGTCAGGTTTACAATGGGACCAATAAGATGGAAGGTCTGAATCTGGTGTTTGACGAAATGTTGCCTGCGGGAAATTACGAAGTGTATTACTCTTGTTTGAAATAATTGGATCTATTGGAAAATGAATAGAGGAAGAGGGTCCTTGTGGGGGACCCTCTTTTAGTTTTTAAGAGACTCTGAAGTGGAGTTAAAAGAAACACCACTTTGACTGACTTTGGTGTCTTCACTGGGACGAGTGTCTTTGGTTAAAAGACTTTTTAAGACCAAACGGGCCGGAGTATCCACCATCAAGGTGAAACCTGTCGGAATGGAAGTGTTGCGCTCAACAGCTTTACGCAGGTCCGGATTGTAGAGAATAAAATCATCTTTTGCCAAGCCACTGCGGCGAAGAAGTTCTTTGGCTGCAATCGGGCGCGCCAATTTCACGGTGTGTAAATCGAGAGTCTTTTCGTATTCAAGATCTTTAAAAATCTGCTCATGGTATTTCTCGGCATAGAGGGCCGCCAAAAACTCACAATAAAAATTCGAAGAGGCAAAGTCGAAGGTGCGTGATTGGTAGTTACCCACGATCTCGGCAAGATCTTCACTGCCTGCAGCTTTCATGGCGCGACGAATTCCCGAGGGGCCATGATTCCAAGCGGTGATCGCCAAGGGCCAAGAGCGGCGAAGGATCATATGATTTTCTTTTAAAAGTCTGGCCGCTGCGTCCGTCGCTTTGAAAGGAGAATTGCGTTCGTCAATATGATCAGTCACGGTCATAAAGCTTTTTCCGGTGTAGTCCATAAATTGCCAGATGCCGGAAGCGCCTACTTTGCTGATAGCGTGTTTATTAAAGCTGCTTTCCACAAAAGGAATGCGTGTCAGTTCGACGGGAAGTTTGTGATTGCGGAAGATCTCTTCCATGCCACTTAAATACAACGGACTGACTTCCAACCCTTCGGCGAAGAAGTTCTTTTGACCTGTTTGCACGCGCACTTTCTTTAAAGCCTCTTGAGCTTTTTCGGGCAAAGCTCCAGGTAGAGATTCCAAGGCTTTCGCGATCGCCGTGTGATATTCGTTGTCTTCGTTAACAGAGGCGCCATCTGCGAGTTCTTTAAGAGCGGCGCGAATATTGCGAACTTCATCGGCGACAAACTCGTCAGCTTTGACGTTGCGAAGCCAGCGAACTTTCGGTGTTTCGGCATTGATGATGCCGGTAACATCCACAACTTTAAAAACAATCCACGGATATTGGGAGTGATGTACGACGCGGTTGTTGGAATCATAACGAGTGTAAATATCAAACCAGAAGCCCACGCGGTCCCGTAGACCGGCAGGGATTGTAAAGTCCTCAGAGATTCGATTTTCGTAGTCATTCAAGATTTCTTCGCGGTGATAAACGATATTGGGGTCTTTAGAAAAGACCACTCCATCCAAGATAAGCCTTTGAATGTGTTTAACAACGACGGGCACATTGACAGAGTTAAAGAGGAACAGAAGAGCCGTCATGCACACCAATGACATAGCGACATTGCGAGTGCTTCGTTTTGAGACAAATGATTTGGCGGTCTTAATAAGTTGTATGCTCTTCATGCCAGTCATAAAGAGCAAGAGTGGTGCTAGGTGGGAGGGCGATTAGGCCCGCCCTATTGCTTCTGGGGGGCCTGGACTGTCTAAAAGAACGTCACTGGCAACAAAACTTGCGGGGGGCTTTGGGGGAGCAATAGCTATTTAGGCGTTAACCAAGAAACCGCTCCTTCTGAAAAAGGTTTATCACCAAGAAGTATTTTGGCATCAAGCCAGCCGTCATCATTCCTTTTTTGCCAGTCTTCACCCCAAGAGTTTTGAATTTTAAGGACATCACGACAGTCTTTTGGGTTGTCTTTTTTGCATA
>JANJTG010000300.1 GCA_024711265.1 Bdellovibrio sp.
ATCCAGATCTGTTTTGTCGTGAAGATTCTGTCCTTCAATCGATGGATGCATCACCAAGGTGGCTTTGGAATCGAGAATGTAGAAGTATCCGGTCATTAAAAGCTTTTTACTTTTAAGGTAGGACATGATCTTCGGAGAGAAAGTTTCGGGCTGGCCCATAAAAAAGGCGCCGACCACTTTGCCATTTTCGGTGATGGGTTCATAGGTGGTAATAAACCACTGGCCCGCGACCAAAGCGCGACCACTGAATTTGTCACCTTTTGAGATGGCTTTTACAACGGGAGATTCATTCGGAATAAAGGTTCCCGAAGAAAGAGAACCGTCTTTTCTTTTCACACTGGTGGCCACACGCAAAAGTCCATCGGGAACCAAGGCCATAATGCTGACGGCTTGCCCGGATTGTTCCGAGAGCTGAAGGGCCAATTCAGGATTTTTATGAAGAGGAAGGCCTTTATATATAAAGAGAGGTATCGAGGATTCTTTCTTCTCGTGAGTGACTTGATTTTCTATTACATCTTTATAGGACTCCTGAGCAATATGGAGCTCTCGTCGAACTTTGGGGCTCCAGTATTCGACAAGCTTCTCTTGTCTTTCGAGAGCGTCCTTAATGGATACATGAATGGCCGACTCGACACTGTCGAGCTGGTTCTGCAGATTATCCAGCGTGAGGTCATCAAGTATCTTGGAGGAAAATCTAAAACTGACTCCAGCGCCGATTCCTGTAATGAGAAGAGAGATGATTGAGAAAGTTAAGATAAGTTGAAGCTTCAGGCTGATTTTTTTTTTCATGGCGGTCTCTTCGGTAAAAGACCGGTTAAATTTTAGCGGAATATTAAAAATATTTAACAATCAGCCCGCGTACTATGACTATCGCGTGGGTGCCAATATATAATTAACGGCTCCACACTTCATTTTTCGGTTCAGACTGGCTCCATCACCGTCATCATACAATAAAGTACCTTGGATCCCATTCTTTCCATCTTTGATAATTAAAGAAAGACTCTCATCAGAATAAGCGCCGGGACGAGACCCTTGGATTTCTAGAGAGGATTCATCCGACTTCATAGTCAGACCTTTGAGGTCTTCTCTTGAATATTGAATGACATTGAGTGAAACCGCGGGAGAAATCGTAAGCAGTTTTACATCCTCAACGGTTCCTTTATTCACTTCGATGTAAATATGCACTTGGTTCGAGGACTTCACATCTGAACATGTTAAGCGAAAGAATGTCGCTGATTTTAGTGCCGATAAGGTGGGATAGGCCTCAGCTCCTGCAGCTAGTGCTAGGTTGTTGTTAAAGACTCCGGCGAGCATCAATAAAGACACAACAAATTTCTTCTTCATATTCAGCTTCCTTGTGTTTCTTGGTTTTTGGCTTGGAGGTTTTTACGCTCTTTTCATAAATTATAAAAGAGATATTTTTTCATTATACTCATCAAGTAATGCATGAATTTAAATTCCCCCATTCCGTGTCTCTCGTGTCCACGCTCAGTTCTTCACACTGTTTTATGAGGGTGGGTGTGGAGCTTCTTAGAATCTGCAATGGACATGACCGACATGAGTTACTTTATTTAGTGTTTGGGCACTCGTTCTTTCTTAAAATGAATCTAAGAGGCTTAAGAGTTGGAATGGATGTGGCATCTGCAGGCTTGAAGGAGAAAGTATGAAAATATTAAAACTATTGATTCTATCGTCTTGTCTTATCGCCAGCACCGCATTCTGTGATCAACTTTGCGGAACCTGGGGTTGGCCTAAGTATATTATGACTTCTGAAACAACAGTTGAGATTTTTACAGACAGCCAATGGGTCTATTCTCAGATGCGCAAATTCGGTGGTGGCGAGCATGTCTGCGCGGAGGGAGAGTATGATATGACTAGAACATTTAAGGCGAAAAGCTTGTACCTAAAGAACGGATATTAAAGCGGCTCCTATATTTGTGTTATTCACAACAGTTCTTGTGGATTATGACTTCCTTAACTTTATATTCTTTGTCGAGGAGGCCTACTATCTGCCAAGTTTCTCCATTTGGTTTGGGATCCTCAAAAACAATATAGGCAGGGTACATATCTGTGAAGTAATAGCCGTCTTGTGGGCCCAATAGCTCCCTAATCTCGAGTCTATTTTTCCCAACGAGAACTTTCGTTTTAATAATCGAGACCACCATTTTTGCGCGATCATTAGTGGACAAAGATTTAAATTTTTGCGCGTCAAAAATTTCTGAGCCCCATTTTTTTTCAGCTTGCTTTAGGCTCATTGTTTCACCACGCCAGAAGTGTTTTACTCCAGCAAAAGCGATTCCGCACACAATCGCTATAAACAGAGGAATAAAAATATATTTTCTCATGACTAATCCTTTAGTTTGACGATTTCTGATTTCTTTAGGGCCTTCTTAAATGATTCCAGAATGGTTTCGTCAGAAAACTTTTTGTCTTTTATAAGGGTTTCCGAATGCAGAATGCCAAGTCTGTTGTTGGCATTATCCATTGCAAGTTCTTCCTTGGGTTGCAAAGGATCTTGCTCGTGTGCATTTAAGATCTTGAGGGCATAGTCTTTTCCGTATGAATTTGTTAGAAGCCCCGCCCATACAAAGTGTCGGCAAGCATCACTCTCATCATTGGTTTTACTTTTTGCGTATAAACTGTGGCAAAGCTCTTCGGCGTTCCAAGAAAGCCGATATGCATCGAGAGTTTTTACAGGATCTTCGGCGGCTAAGGCCCTTTCGGCAGGGGTTAATCCTGGATAGAGATCAGATAGTTTAAATATCGTCTCTTTGGTTTGAGATACTTTGCAAAACTCATCGCATCTGTTCCTGCACATAAAATCACCCATTCCAATGGGAGCAATTGAGCAGTCAATCAGGCAGTCCTTTGTGTTGGGTTTAATGTCAGTTTTTTGAAACCAATCGGAGCAATCATCGGCGGATGCTGATGAAGTGATTATTATAGTCGCCATAATGAGAAATGTTCGCAACATATGGTTTCTCTTCCTTAGAAGAAAGAGTAGCGTAGTGAATAGCAATGGGGTAGCGGAATTGCTCTCAAGCCAGAAGTTGGGAAGGGTCAAGCCTAATTTATAAGTTAAAGAAACAGTCTTCGGTGATTTTGGACATAAAAAAAGCCGAC
>JANJTG010000306.1 GCA_024711265.1 Bdellovibrio sp.
CTGGGGACGCTGGACAAGTTCGCCGCACTCACGTGGGACCACTCGCCGTCGTCATTCTTCAAGGGCGCGTCTGGCCGGGGCATTCCCCCCACCCTGGTGATACAGGACGAACTGCACCTGATCTCCGGGCCATTGGGCTCGATCAGCGCTCCCTATGAGGTCGCCATTGATGGCGTGATCAGGGCCAGGAACGCGGGGATCGGGCCAAAGATAGTCGCGTCCACGGCCACGATCCGCAATAGCCGGGAGCAGGTGCGAGGGCTCTATGGGCGAGAATCGACGGTGTTCCCGTCGCCAATCAACTCCTGGGATGATGCCTTCTTCTTTCGCTTGGAGGATACGGCCACCAAGCCAGGCCGGCTCTATATCGGTGCCATGGGCCAAGGGACGACAACCCCGGTCGTCGCGATGGTTTGGTGCGCAGCGGCCATGCTGCAGGCGAGCGCGGAACTGGCGCTACCGGAAAGCTTGACGGATCCATATTGGACCGTGCTTGCGTACTTGAATAGCCGCCGGGAACTGGGGAGGACGATCACGGCGGCGTCGCAGGAAATCCCCGACCGCATCAAGGCGATCGCCAGCACGGACGACAGGGTCCGGGGGATCAGCGAGGTAATGGAACTTAGCTCGCAGATGACGAAGGACATGGCCGAGGCGATACGCACCCTGCAACGCAAGGGCACGGAGGATTACCCCGCGGTCGACTTCGTGCCTTGCACGAGCATCATATCGGTGGGCGTCGACGTTGACCGGTTGGGGCTGATGCTTGTCAATGGCCAGCCGAAGCTCACTTCCGAGTACATCCAAGCGTCGAGCCGCGTAGGGCGATCCGCGTCGGCGCCGGGCATCGTCGTCACGTTGTACTCGAACGCAAAGCCGAGGGATCGATCGCACTACGAGGACTTCCTCGCATACCACGAAACCGTGTACCGCCACGTCGAGCCGACGAGCGTGACGCCGTACGCCCCGCCCGCTAGGGAACGGACGCTGCATTCGGCGATCATCGCCCTGATACGCCATGCATCGCCTTTCTCCCGCAATGAAGCAGCAAGGGCAGTTGCTTTTGGGGACGAGTCAATCCGTGGCCTTCTTGCACGGTTCAAGGACACGATTGCGGCGGCGGATCCGAGTGAGGCTGACGAAACACGAACGGCGATCGACGACTTCATCGACCGATGGCAGGAGCTGGCATCCAGCGGCGGCAGCCTTTGCTATGTCTCGGCTGGCCGCCAATTCCCCCCTGGGCTTATACGAGATTATGGTGAACCCGAGGCACGAGGCTACTACAAGGCCATGAGGTCCGTGCGAAGCGTGGATCCAGACGTGGACCTCATGCCGATCGCGGAGGCTTGAAGATGGGAAGGTCCATTCGACAAGGCCAGCTCGTGAGCCCATTCGGCGTTGGCGCAATCGTCGACATAGGCTCGGAATCGTTTGCCATCGCCGACATAAGCATGTGGCGCGACCAGGCCCTCAGGACGATCCCAGATTGCAGGCTGGCTGCCAAGTTGCACCGGCAAGTGAAGACGCCAGCCGGGAAGGAGGGCGAGGAATCCGTGGCAGCAACCCGGTTCCCGAAGTGGCACTTTTGCCCGAAGTGCCGGTTGATGAGGATGATCACGGGCGCCGAAGACGAGGCGCGGGGCTTCCGGGCGCCAAGGTGCGAGAGGTGCAAGGCGGACGTAACCCCCATGGGATTCGTCTCCGCTTGCGCGGACGGGCATGTGGCGGACGTTGATTGGTTCTACTGGGCGCACTCTTCGTCAGGGCATGCGACGGGCGTTTGTGCCAGGCAGTCCGCTGAGCTCTACTTCGAGACATCAGGAAGGGGCGGCGGGGACTGGAGCTCCATTCGCGTCAGGTGCGCATGCGGTGCCCATCGGAACTTCGCGGGACTCGTCCAGACCCCGAGGCCGGGGGGAATGCGATGTGGCGGGAGGCAGCCTTGGTTGCGGAAGAGCGTGCAATGTGAATCAGAGGTCCAAGTCTATAGGCGGGCCGCGAGCAACCTACATTTCCCTGCTCAGGTTTCGGCCATCGACCTCGTGGCGGGGCACGTGGAGGCCACTACCATCGACTTGGCGCGCGAGTGGCCGGGGAACCCGAACTTCAGCCTCATCAAGACGCTATTCGCTGCCCTGGATGACTTCGATCATGTCGTCACAAGCTCCAAGCACAACATCATCATGTTCGCCCAGTCGCACGGGTGCACCGAGGACGCGGCGATCGAAGGTCTCAGGGGGGCATTGCTTGGATCGGGGGAGGAACAATCCGGTGATGATGCCGTGTTCGATTCGAATGATTTCCAACAGCAGATCCTTTCGGAGGAGTGGCAAGTCCTGTCGTCCGGACGCGACATCACCACTCCGACGTTGCAGGTCCGCAGGACGCGGTTGCCTTTGGAATGGCCGGCCGAGCTAAGGCGCACCGTCGCCAGCGTCTCCATGGTCAGGCGTTTGCGGGAGGTTCGGGCCCTTCTGGGATTCCGTCGCCTTTCTCCCGGCACCGACAATGCGCTCGTGCCAGTGAACCTCGGGGACCAGCGGATAGGCTGGCTTCCCGGCGTGGAAGCTTGGGGTGAAGGCATATTCCTGCAGCTCTCGGAGCAGGCGGTGAAGGATTGGGAGGCGAAGGCGTCAGCTTCGCTGTCAGCGAGGTTCAACGTGATCAAGCGAACCGTGGAGAGGATGGGATGGCATCCCACGGCTGCCACGCCACGCTTCTCGCTAATACACTCCTTGGCCCATGCGCTCATCCGTCGCCTGAGCTTTGATGCAGGCTATTCCGCTTCCTCGATCAGGGAGCGCGTCTTCTCATCCCCCGGGGGGCAGGGAATGTGCGGGATCCTCCTTTACACGGCGGACGGGGATTCCGAAGGTTCGCTTGGAGGGCTTGTTAGGCTTGGCGACCCCGTCCGGTTCGGCCGCCTGCTGGTGTCCGCGCTGCAGGACATGGCCTGGTGCTCCGCGGACCCCGTTTGCCGGGAGACGAGCGCGACGGGCATTGACGGTCTCAACGCGGCTTCATGCCATGCATGCGCCTTGATCTCGGAAACGAGTTGTTCGTTCAACAACTGCGTCCTGGACCGCCGGACGCTGGTGCCGGTTGGTGACGTGCCAGCGTTCTTCGACCTTGACGCCCTCATTCGCGACAAGGGGATATCCGAGTGAAGTTCCCTCCGTTCTCTGGCCTTGATGCCGACCAAAAGAGGATACTCGGGGCGCCGCCGCGGGAGTCGATTCTCGTGCTTGGCCCACCAGGCACGGGAAAGACGGTGGCCGCCTTCTTCCGGGCCGCTTACCTGCAGGAGCATCATTCCAAGACTGGGAATAAGGCTACCCGCCCCCAGGTCATCATGTACAACAAGGTCCTGTCGAAGTATGCCTCGAAGAGGGATGGGGACGTCGCCAAGGGCGTGGCGTCTGCCACTATGCACAGCTGGGTGTGGGGATGGCACAAGGCGTTCGCCCGAAGCCAGCCCCCCAACTTGCCTGACGACAGGTTCGCCCATGACTGGATGAAGATCCTTGCCAACGCCGCCCCAATAGCGACGGCTGACCCGGATAGGGTTAACTTCGGGCACCTCATCGTGGATGAAGGGCAGGACTTCCCGGCGGACATGTATCGAGTCCTGGCCACCATCGCCCAGATGGCGAACGGTCCGGGTGGAAAGCCGGCGATCACGGTCTTCGCGGACGACAACCAGCGAATGAACGAGAAGCAGAACTCGACCGTTGATGAAATCGAGAAGGCAATGGCCCTGCCGAAGGAGCGCGTTTACCTCCTTAAGAAGAATTATAGGAACAGCAAGCAGATAGCGATGTTCGCCCGTCACTATTTCGTCGGGGCCGTGACGGGGATGCCGGACCTGCCGGATAGGATCGGGAAGTACAAGCCCAGGATAACCCGAGCGAAGGACATGGACGCGATCAGGGACAAGGTATCGATCTTCGCCAAGAACAATCCCGGGATGCAGATTGGCGTCCTTTGCCCGGGTAATAGCATCCGTAGGACGCTGTTCAACAAGGTCGAGAACAGCGTACGCGGCACAGGCCTCGTTGTACAAACCTACGCAAGCGGCGACAAGGTCGACTT
>JANJTG010000335.1 GCA_024711265.1 Bdellovibrio sp.
AATACGACTTAACACCGTCGCAGCCACCTCCCCAAATATCAAACTCACAGCCAGCCCTTGGAAAATAGGATCTGCCAACATCACCGAACTTAACACCACCACTGCAGCGGCGGTTAAAAGCATCGGTCTAAATCTCAAAACACCGGCACTCACCACGGCCTCTTTAAGATTCATACCCTGCCCCAATTGGTGCTCAATAAAGTCCACAAGGATAATTGAATTTCGCACGATAATTCCAGCTCCCGCGATAAATCCAATCATCGACGTCGCCGTAAAATAAGACCCCATCATCGCATGACCAGGCAAAATACCGATCAAACTTAAAGGGATCGGTGTCATAATCACCAACGGAACGGCGAAACTTCTAAACCAACCCAAGACTAAGATATAAATCAGAACCATCACGACACCAAAAGCGCCGCCAAGATCCCGGAACACCTCGTAAGTAATGAACCATTCTCCATCCCACTTCACAACCGGGGCATTGGTGTTCCAAGGAACATCCGCCGTCTGTAAAGGGTATTTGATCTGCGGAGCCAACTTCAAGATCCCATAGACGGGAGCTTCTTCACTTCCCGACAGCTCACTCATGACATAAGAAACAGGTTTTAAATTCTTTCTATGCAAAACCTGGTTGGGAATCTCTTTAGGAGTTTTTAAAACTCTTTCCGCCTCGACAGATCCCGATTCAAAAGACGGAACTGTCAAACCTTCAAAAGGACGACTGCCCGATCTGGCTTTTTGTTCAAAAGAAAGATCCACGTTCACATCTTCAGGAGAGTTCACGTCCTGCAGACTTGTCACCGGGGTCTCTGAGAATACCAGTCGCCCCAAGGCCATCAGTTCGGATGATTTAGTTCCAAAGACACCCCCTTGAGCTTGATCGTATTCATAGACCTTTCTAGGACGCCCAGAGCGGAGAGTCGTATCCAAGTCCACCACGCTGGGTTCGTTTGCAAATACCTGCTCAATTTCTTTAGTCACCTGCTCCCGAGATTTTTCATCCGGCCCATAAACTTCTGCCATCATCGTGGCCAGAACCGGAGGGCCCGGCGGAATCTCTAAAACCTTCGTGATCGCCTGTTTTTCTTTTGCAAAGTCCCGAATCACAGGACGAAGACTTTCAATGATTTCGTGACTGGAAGTTTTACGCTGACCTTTCTCTGTCAAAACAATCTGTAAATCGTTTTGATAGTCGGCATTACGCAAGAAGGTGTGTTTCACCATGCCTGAAAATGAGTACGGAGCGGATTCTCCAGCAAAAACCTGAACCGCCTCAACTTCTTTATGTTTAAGAATTCTTTGCGCCAACTCTGTCGACCACGCCTTCCCTTGCAAAAGAGGTGTTGTCACAGGGTAATCAATCAAAACTTGAAACTCCTGTTTGTTATCAAACGGAAGCATCTTCACTTTAACAGATTTAAAGTAAACCAAGCTGGAGGCTGCAATCAAAAGAACCACCGTGAAGGCTCCAAAAGCCAAGGCGGTCTTTTTTGTATTGAGCAACGCCTCCATCACTTTTTGATAAAGAAGATCCAACTTGCTAACCTTGGCAGCCTCAGGTTGTTCTCCCTCATGGTGATGACTCTTAAGCAACTTCACCGCCGCCCAAGGGGTCACAATGAATGCCACGAAAAGAGAAAGAATCATCGCAAAACTTGCGCCCACGGGGATCGGCTTCATGTAAGGTCCCATCAACCCGCGCACAAAGGCCATTGGCAAAATCGCGGCTATCACCGTAAAGGTCGCAAGGATCGTTGGATTGCCGACCTCAGAAACGGCCTTGATGGTGGCTTTCACTAAACCATCTTTGTGATTCTCTTTCAGATGTCTTTCAATGTTCTCGACCACCACAATGGCGTCATCCACCAAAATACCGATAGAGAAAATCAACGCAAACAGTGTCACGCGATTCAGCGTGTAACCCATCAGGTAATAAATGGCCAAGGTCAAAGCCAAAGTCACAGGGATGGCAATCGCCACAACCAAAGAAGCCCTGATTCCCATAAACAGGGCGATCAAAGCCGACACGGAAAGTGTCGCTAACAACAAGTGCTCAATCAACTCATTTGATTTGTCTTCTGCAGTTGAACCGTAATCACGGACCACGCTCATTTTAATATCGGTCCCTATCTCTTCAGGACGTTCTTTTAAAAATGTCTCTGCTCTTTGCAGAAGCTCTTTAGACAAAGTCACCACATTGGTGCCTTTACGTTTAGCGAAGACGATGGAAACAGCCTTTTCGGGTTCTTTGTTTTTTTCTAAAAGAACAGAACTTCGCACCAACTCTTCAGGACCATCCACCACTTGTGCCACATCTTTAACCAAGACAACTCGCCCCGCTCTTTGGCCGATGGCAAGACTTGATATCTCAGTCGCGGTACGAAGACGTCCGCCCACTTCGACATCAAAAACTTCTTTGTCTCCCCAGTTTTTACCTGCAGGAGCTAAGGCATCGTTGGCCTTCAGGGATTGCATCAAGGCAAACAACGAAACCCCGTGAGCTTGAAGTTTGCGTGGATCGGCAATCACCCGCACCGCCCGCTTTTGTCCTCCCAAAAGCTCCACACGAGCCAGATCCGGAGTACTGGACAGTTCCCTTGCCAACGGAGCTACGGCGGTTCTAAGTTGATACTCACTCAACTTATTGGACGTGAAAGTCAAAACCATGAAGGGAACATCATCAATAGAAAATGACTTCACTTGAGAGTTTAATGCGTTCTCGGGAAGTGAGGATTTTATAGTCATTAGCTTATGGTGAATTTTCACCAGACTTGGCTCCATCGGTTCGCCCACTTTAAAGCGAACTGTCACCAAACTGCCATGGGCCTGACTGCTTGAGTAAACATACTCAACACCGTCCAGTCCCCATACCGCCCGCTCAATAGGCTCTGTCACCTTGCGTTCCACTTCCTTCGCCGTATAACCCGGCACCGGAGTCATAATATCAATCATGGGAACCGAGATTTGGGGCTCCTCTTCTTTCGGCGTTAAATAAACAGCCATCAAGCCCAGCAAAATACTCGCAATCGCAATGACGGGAGTCAGCTTTGAATGAACGAAGGTCTGTCCCAGCTTTCCTGCAAAACCAAGTTTATCTTTTTTCATAACTACTTTCCTTGTGACAATTCTTGCGGAAGTTCAAAACGAGTCTTCAATACTTTTTGCGAAGATGTCTGAAGCAGACTCAACCCCGCCTCAGATTGGGAGGTCACCAAATCCACTCGACGATTCAAAACCTCGACGAACTGAAGGGCATTGATCGAACCATTCTTAAATAAGGATTCGGCGACTTGTGACTGTTCCACCAGAATTTTTTGACTGTCTTCCAGAAGACGAATATTCGACTTGAGCGCCTGGATGGCTTGATCCAAAGATAGCTTTTCGGCTCTCTCTTTTTGCTCCATAGCCTCTGTGTACTTTTGAGCGGCCAACGATTTGATTTGAGCTTCTTTATGAGTTCCGTAATCGGAAGGATTAAAGAGACTCCACTGCAGATAAACTCCGGCAGTATAACCATTAGCCGTATCACGGCTTCCATTAAAAATGTAACTTTCAGCAAAGGCCCCTACGCGAGGGAGGAAGCGAGCTTTCTCCATCTTAGAAGCTTCCTGGGCCACCAAAGATTTCTCTTTCAACGACTCAACCTGAAATGAAGACTCGGCGCTTTGACTTGCCAGATACTTATCCACAAAGACGATCGTTTCTTCCGCCTGAGGCGACCAGTTGGCCGTTGTAAAACCCATTTCTTTAAGAGCCACATAATAGGCCTGGCTCTGTGCCTCATACTGCACCAAAAGCCCCTGAACACGATTGGACAGGGACTTTAAGCCCAGCAATCCGGAATAGCCGACAGGATTTGATTTCACGCCGATTTGATAGCTCTTTAGCAATCTATCAATAATCTGTTTCAAATTTAGAAGCTTTTGCTTTTGTTGCTCCAAAAGACCCAAAGATCCATAAGCCTTCGCCACTTCAGAATACTGCTCGACCCTTACCCCGGCGGCTTCATGGTCTTGGGATTGCGACAAATGATTCTGCAAGCTAAACTGCGCAGACTTCATTCCACCTTCATACAAAGGCAAATCCACTCCCAGAGATCCTCTGGTGAAAACCTCAGAATCAGGATTATTAATTGAATCCGGATTGAAATCACTTTGTCGTAAAGATCTTTGCTCAAGAAGTCCGAAGAAGGACTGCCCGGGAGCATTGGTTTGATAAGATCTTGCATCTAAATAAAGTCGTGGCAGCCAGTGGCGCTCCGCGCGGTCTTTAGCTTCCATCGCCGCTTGAGACTGCAACTCTGCCGCCTTGAGACCGGGAGAGGTCTGAGAAATTGAATTCCAAACTTTCGTAAAAGGCACCTGCTCTGCCTGTGCACCCACGATAAAGATCATTAGCTGTAAAAAGACAAAAGAGGTCCATTGAGCCATTTTGCCCATAAAAATCCGCCTTATAATATTCGTTAAACTTAAGCCAACCCTGCCCCTACAACGACAGGACTTTCAGTCGACTATTTTTTGTCTTCCAAACGGCAAGTGCTGATGCCACACATGGCATAAGGAGGGCACCATCCCAACAAACCTGTCGCCAAAGGCACTAAGCCCAACAAGAACCACAGGTTCGCCGGCCCCACAAAGGCCATGCTCACCAACACCACTCCTGCGATAATTCGTACAACGCGCTCTATTGAATGGATATTTTTTTTCATTTCCTAACTCCTTCTTAATGTTTATCGACAAAAAATATTTTGAATAACAGCAATCAATTGAACCAAACGTTCGTCCGCCACTGCGTAGTACTGATATTTTCCCTGGCGCTCACTTTTAACCAACCCCTCCGCCTTCATTCTTCCCAAAAATTGGGAAAGCTGAGACTGGGAAACCTCACACAGTTCCATCAGTTCTGTGACGGTCTTCGCGCCTTGAGTCAGATGCCCCATAATCATCAAGCGTTGGGGATGAGAAAGGGCTCTTAAGAGATCACTGACCTCTTGGCAGGACTTTTCCATTTTTGAGACGGAAATCTTATTCACCTGTATTGTGGGGGACTTTTTTTCGTTTGACATATTATTACTTTATAATATGATAATATGTAAATCAAGGAGATTTTTTATGGAAATTCTCAACAAAGAAACCTTTAAAGAGAAAATCTTTAACTTTGAGCAGCACAAGGAATGGACTTTTAAGGGAGGACGCCCCGCCATCGTGGATTTTTACGCTGATTGGTGTGGCCCCTGCCGAGCCCTCTCCCCCATCCTCGAAGAGCTCTCAAAAGAGTACGCCGGGGCCGTGGACATCTACAAGGTCAATACCGAACTTACCCCCGAACTGGCATCTATGTTTGGAATTCGCGGAATCCCGTCACTTCTGTTCATTCCTATGAATGGAGACCCTGCGATGGCCTCAGGATTTGCTCCAAAAGAAAGTCTTCAAAAAGCGATTCATGATATTTTTGACATTGCTCCCATCCAACAGAAAGGAACATGATGAAAACCATCCTTAAATGGACCGAAAAAATGAGATTCACCGCAGACTGTGATGGCAACACTGTCTCGATGGATACCAAGGCACCTTTGGGTGAAAATAAAGCCATGACCCCAAAGGAACTGGTGGCGACAGGGTTGGGAGGCTGCACGGCGATGGATGTTATCGCTCTTCTTAAGAAGCACAAACAGGAATATAAGTCCTTTCAGATCGAAGTCGATATCACTTCATCTTCTGGAGGCCATCCGGTGGTATTTGCCGATGCCACTCTTGTATTCAGAGTAACCGGAGACATCGACAGGGCGATTCTTTTGGAATCCGTGAAACTTTCACAAACCAAGTTTTGCGGGGTGAGTGCGATGCTTTCAAAAGCCCTTCCCATTCATTATAAGGTCTTGCTGAACGATGAAGAAATTGGCTCTGGCCAAGCGGACTTTGGCAATTAAAGAAAGCCTCCCTTAACGGGAGGCTCCTTCTTCAGTGTTCTTATTAAGAGCCTTCGCGGCCTGCTGAAGACCTCCTAAGTTTTCCAAATCTTTAAAACCCATCCCTTGCATCACTCGCAAAGCCTGGCCGGATCTATTTCCACTTCGGCAATAAATCTTATAGATTTTATTCCGATCAAACTTCGAAATCTTTTCTTTAAAGTCAGATTTGAGAAAATCAATGTTAACGGCTCCTTCAACATGACTCTGTGAAAACTCCTCCGCTGTTCTGACATCCAGAATAACAAAGTTCGTAGTATCCGCATAAACCACTTGGCTTGTTGCAGGCGACATAAATAACGCAAGAATTCCTGAAATGAATTTCATATTTTACCTCACTGGAATTTTTAAATATCGGGTTCCATTACCTTCTGGCTTTGGCAAACATCCCGCGGCAATATTGACTTGCACGCTGGGCAACAACAATCGTGGAGCCGACAAAGTCTTGTCTCGGGCCTCTCTGAAGGCCACAAACTGCTCCATACTGGTTTCCGCCGTCAGTTGGACATTCTTTCTTTTTTCTTCTCCGATTGTACTTTCAAAGGCCATCGGTCTTCCATTTGGCATATAGTCGTGACCCACATAAACCTTGAAATGGTCCGGCAGTTTATAAAGTTTCTCATGAACC
>JANJTG010000550.1 GCA_024711265.1 Bdellovibrio sp.
ATCACTCTTGAAGACTTCAATAAAAAGTACAACGAAGTTAAGTCGCAAACCATCAACCCGCCCACCAAGGAACTATTCCTTGAGGATTTGATCCGTTACGAAGTGGGTCTTCAAGAGGCTGAAAAGCGTGGTCTTCAGAAAGACCCCATCGTTTTAGAGCGCCTCAATCAAGAGATGTACAAGGCCTTGCTTGAAAAAGAATTAGGTCCACAAATTCAGAAGATCCAAGTTTCGGAAAAAGAAATGCAAGCTTGGTATGCAAAGAACCCCGAGCTTCGCACAAGCCACATCTTGATCGAATTCAAGCCCGGCGCAACTCCTCAACAAATTGCAGAAGCCAAAAAGCGTGCAACTGAAATTTTTGACGAAGTGAAGTCCAGCAAAAGACCTTTTGAAGAGCTTGTGAAGCTTTATTCTGACGATGCTCTTTCTAAGCAAGCCGGTGGCGATATTGGCTGGCAATCACGTGTAACACTCGTTCCAGGTTATTATGAGGCGGCGGCGTCTATGAAGGTCGGTGAAATCAAGGGGCTCATCGAATCTCAATTCGGCTTCCACATCATTAAATTAACGGGACGTAGAAGCTTTGAGAACGCAAACAAGCGTCAGATCAGAGCGGCTGTTTTTGATGAAAAAAGAAAGCAGCTCTTCAATGACTACTTCGAGAAACTGAAGAAGTCATACTCTATTAAAGAAAATAAGAGTGCCCTTAAATAAGGAAACCTTTCTATGAAATTTCTAAAGAGCCCCGCTTTGACGGGGCTTTTTATTTTGAGCGCTATGACCTTGGGTTTGGCGGGATGTCCTTCGAGTTACCAAAAGCTTTCAACGAAGCCCGTTGAGAAGGTCAACGATCACGTTCTGACCTCCAAGCAGTTTGCCAACCAATTGGCGCGGCGTTTGCGAAACTTCGACGCTTTAGCCGCTAAAGATCCCAACAACATTCATCGTGTTAAAGAAGAAATCTTAAGGGACTTTCTGGTTAAGAGCCTCACTCTGGATTGGGCTCGCTCTCAAAGCATCGTCATTTCCGAAGCCATGTTAGATAAAGAAGTCGACGCCCTTCGTGCGAACTATCCTGACGATCTTTCTTTTCGTCGTTCTTTGGCCCAAGAAAACCTCTCTTTCTCTGAATGGCGGGAAGAGCTTCGGTATTCTTTGGTAGAAAAAGAAGTGTTCAAAAAGCTCAACGAAAAGATCAAGCCCCCAACGGACGAGGCGATCAAGCGGTATTACGAGGACCATAAAGATCGTTTTAAGCGAAAAGACCGTATTTATATTCAACAGATTGTGGTCGATGAAGACGCCAAGGCCGACGCCATCAAGGTCGACCTAAAAACTGAAAACTTCGCGGAGCTGGCCAAGAAATATTCCATTACTCCTGAGGGAAAAAACGGCGGCATTGTGGGGTGGATTGAAAAAGGGGCTGTTGATTATTTTGATCCTCTTTTTTCCGCGGGATCAGGATTACAAACGATTAAAAGTCCCTTTGGCATTCACCTTATTCGAGTTGAGAAGAAAGCTCCCGCAACCACTCTTCCTCTTGAAGAAGTTAAGTCGCAAATCATTAGAGCCCTCAGGGCTCAACGCGAGCAGGCAGAGTACGTGGCTTGGCTTGATGCCCAGCTTAGAAGTAGTAAAGTCTTAAAAGACTATGAGTTGATGAACTCTATTAAAGTAGATACACGAGGCGCAAATGATTAATCTCCTCTTTTCCTTGCTCATCGCGACTCCCGCTCATGCGGAGGTTGTGGAAAAAACTGTGGCTATCGTAAATAGCGAGCTCGTTCTTGAGTCTGATTTTAAAGAGCTTGAAAAAAGAATCGGCAAGCCCGGTCTGATTGATGAATCTCTGCTTTTTGATAAGCCCAGCTCGACCCTTAAGGGAAATCGAAAGGCTCAACTGGATTACTTGATTAGCGAAAAGCTTCTTCAGTCTGAAGTCAAAAGACTCAACCTTATTGTGACCAACGATCGTGTTGATTCTGAAATCAAGGACATGGCCAAAAGAAATAACGTCAGCGAGGCGGAGCTTTTAAATATTATCAAAGGCCAAGGTCTTACTGCGGAAGAATATAAAACCTTTCTAAAAGACAGTATTGAAAAACGCTCTTTGATGGATTCTGAAATTATTTCTAAATTGCGTATTTCCGACGAAGACGCTCTGAATGAATATCTAAAAACCAGCCCCAACAGCCGTCCCTCTATTGATGAGTTCAGCGTCTCGCACATCTTCTTTAATCCCAAAAAGGGCGGAGCAGAGGCGGCCATTCAGCGGGC
>JANJTG010000551.1 GCA_024711265.1 Bdellovibrio sp.
CGCGACGCTCCTGCCCGAAGGCGAGCTCCTCGTGGCCGTGGCCACCGACGCGGAGAAGGGGCCCTTCACGGCGCTCGGCCGCGGCGCCCTCGCCCGCGGGGCGCCGCTCGTCGTCGAGGTGCTCGACGGCGAGCAGCCACGCTGCACGCTCACCTTCCTCGACTTCACGTCGCAGGCCGACGTCTCGCCCTCGCCCACCGCCGGAGCGGGCGTGCCGGTGAACGTCGTGCAGTTCGGGGTGCCGGCGCGCGAGGGCGCGCACCCGTGGCTGCACCTCTCGCTCGCGGAGACGGGCCTCGGCGCGGGCCGCGACACCGTCACCTACGCCGCGGGGGTCTACGCCAACCGGCTGCTCGTCACGCCCGCCGGCCCGCGCTGAAACCACCGCTCCGTTGGGAAACGCGCGGCGATGGGGGGCCGACGGTCGACCTCTGGTAGGTTCCGCCGCCCGTGGGCTCCGACAACGACACTGCCCGGCGCGCGACGCCGCCCGGCGCCGACGACGGCGTCTTGCGCTGCTCGGCGTGCGGCAAGGTCCTCGAGGGGGAGCCCAACTTCTGCCCGGCCTGCGGCCACGACCTGCGCGGCGTCTCCGGCACCGCCGACACGCACTCGGGGCCGTCGCAAGACGGGCTCATCGACAAGCGCTACCGCGTGCTCGAGAAGCTGGGCGAAGGCGGCATGGGCGCCGTCTACAAGGTCGAGCACGTGCGCATGGGCAAGCACGCCGCGCTCAAGCTCATGCGGCCCGACCACGCGCTCGACCGGGGCCTGAAGGGCCGCTTCCTGCAGGAGGCGCGCGTCGTCGCCAAGCTCTCGCACCCCAACACGGTGCAGGTCTTCGACTCCGGCGAGCTCGACGACGGCAGCCTCTTCATCGCCATGGAGTACGTGCCCGGCAAGGACCTCGCCTGGCACTTGAAGGCCCACGGCGCGCTCGGCGAGGCCCAGGCCGCAGCCATCGGCGTGCAGCTCCTCGCGTCGCTCCAGGAGGCGCACGAGGCGGGCATCGTGCACCGCGACATCAAGCCCGCGAACGTGATGCTCGTGCGCCGCCGCAAGTCCGGCGACGACCAGGTGAAGCTCCTCGACTTCGGCATCGCCAAGCTCCAGGAGGCCGAAGGGCGCAAGTCCACCACCGGCGAGTTCATCGGCACGCCCGCGTACATGTCGCCGGAGCAGATCCGCGGCGACACCCTCGACGCGCGCGCCGACCTCTACTCCGTGGGCTGCCTGCTCTTCGAGCTCGTCACCGGGCGCCAGCCCTTCGACGGGCCGACGCCGTACAGCATCCTCACGCAGCACGGCGAGGCGCCGGTGCCCCGCGTGGGCGCGGTGAAGCCCGACGCGAACGTGAGCCCCGCCTTCGAGGCCATCCTCCTCAAGGCGATGGCCAAGCGCCGCGAAGACCGCTTCGCCGACGCCGAGGCGATGCGCGTGGCCCTCGAGCGGCTGCAGCGCGACCTGGGCAGCAAGCCCGCCGACTACACGCCGATGCCGGTGGAGCTGTCGGACAAGATGCTCTCCCGCGAGGACTTCGACCGCTACGAGCGCTCGCTGCGCCTGCGCCGCTCCATCGCGCCCTTCGTGGCCATGGCGGTGCTCCTCGGCGGCGGCGGGGTGGGGTGGCGCTTCTTGCGCGGGCCCGCGACGACGCCGGTGGCCGTGCCCACCGAGGAGCGCGAGCCGAACGACGCGCCGCAGCAGGCGACCCGCTTCGTGCTCGGCGCGCCCATCAAGGGGGCCATCGGCGCGGCGGCCAGCGGCGGCGACCGCGACCTCTTCGTCACCACCGTCACCGGCGGGCCGCACCGGCTGTCGCTCAGCGCCGTGGAGGACCTGAACCTCACCGTCGAGGTGCTGCAGCTCCAGCCGGCGGAGAAGGAGGACGGCACCAGCGTGGAGAAGCTCGAGCGCCGCCTGTTCCTCGACGACCTGCCGCTCGGCGAGGCGGAGCGGGTGGACGGGCTGCAGCTCGCCCCGGGCACGCTCTACGTGCGCGTGGAGGAGAAGCCCTACTGCACCGAGGCCAACCGGCCGAGCCGCGAGCGGTCGCTGGTGCCCTACACGCTGCTCGTCGAGCCGCTCACGGTCGAGGGGCTGCCGGAGGTCGAGCCCAACGACACCGCGTCCTCGGCCCAGGCGCTGCCGATGACGAAGGCGGTGACCGCGTGGACGGGCTCCAGGCTCGACCTCGAGCTCCTCGCGCCGGCGCGGCCCGATGCGCCGTTCTCCTCGGCCGACTGGTTCCGCGTGGAGGCGAAGCCCGAGCAGGTGGTGGTGGTGGCGGTGGTGCCCCCGGAGCGCGGCGCGCTG
>JANJTG010000031.1 GCA_024711265.1 Bdellovibrio sp.
ACGTTTGTGGTCGACTGTCGTTAACCAAGACCACAAACCTTTTTCATAATTAATGTAGTTGTCACCGTGATGAGCTGATTTTGTAGCCATGAGGTGCGCTCCTTATTTCAATTCCTTGATGTACTCAACAAGTGCGCTGAGTTCATTTTCATTCAACTGACCCTGGAAGGTAGGCATAACACCTTTAGGGAACCCTTTTACAATGTGCTTATTCGGCTGAAGAATAGATTCGCGAATATAATTTTCGTCGAATACGATTTTCGAACCGTCATCCATCTCTTCTTCTCTTCCAAATTTTTGGAACAAACTTGGACCGACTTTCGCCGCTGGTGAATCCACAGAGTGGCAAGAAGCACAGGCTTTAACCGCAAAAAGCTTTTCACCTTTTTTAGCAAGAGGCAGGCTGCGCTCTTCTTGTCCTTGCTCCAGATACTTATCAAAGTCTTCGCGAGCAACCACCTTCAATTTGCCGATCATTCCCGAGTGAGAAGTCCCGCAATACTCTGTACAGAAAATATGGAAGTCACCCAGCTTATCAGCGCGGAACCACAAAGCAGTGTAACGACCTGGAACCGCATCTTGTTTAATACGGAAAGAAGGCACATAGAAGGAGTGGATCACATCATTGGAAGTCAAAAGAAGTTTCACGTCTTGGCCCACAGGCACAACAACTTCATTCACGGCTTTGTAACCGTTTTTATATTCAACTTCCCAAGCCCATTGTTTACCAAGGACATTGATCTCAAGAGCATCTTTAGGCATCGCTCTCATCTGGTGATAGATGTACCATCCCCAAGCAAACACCCCAAGGAAGATCACAAGTGGAATAAATGACCACAAGAACTCCAAGAAGGTATTGTGAGAGATATACGCTGTCTTGTCGTTGGGAGTTCTACGTCTGTACTTCCAGACGAAGAAAATCATCCCGCCAATAACAAGGACGCAGGCAATAAAACTTGTAATCAGCAAGAAACCGTACAGATTGTCCACCTGCTTTGCAATCTCGGTCGCTTGCGTTGGCATGAAGGATTGGGCCTTCGCAATATTAAACCACATCATGTACCTTTATCTCCCCGCCTCTTTCTTTTTCGTCTTTCGAGAACGAATCAAAATTGGCAATAACCATAAAACCATCACCAAAACCATTACCGCTCCGCCCATCTTCATCAGATTAAAGGCCGCAAGAGTGTACTTGCTTTGATGTGGGTCATACTTAAAACAATAAAGCACCAAGCTATCAACGATACTCCCGATCTTTCCTTCGGTCGCCTCGTTCAAAGCTAACTTGATGTCCTTGGGATTGAACAAAATCCCAGGCAAATAACGTGAGATTGTGCCGTCCGGAGTGATGATCACTGCCGCCGAGGCATGAGCCCACTCTTTTTGGGATTCATCCCACTTAAACTTAAATCCCAAAGACTGCGTGATCGCCTGAACTGTCGCCTCATCCGCCGTCAGAAAATGCCATTCCTTTTCAGCACCCTCACGACCGTAGATTTTCATGTAAGTCTTTTTTTTGGCGGCCGCCAAGTCGGGAGTCTCTTTTGAGTCAAAACTCATAGATAAGATTTTAAATTTCTTACCCACGGTCCACTCGTTTTCCATCAACTTCAAGGCGTCCGTCAGACCGTTCAGATGAAAGTTACAAAGACCAGGGCAAGAGAAATACACCGGAGAAATAATCACAGGGTGTTTACCATCAAAGAAGGACCCTAAGGCCACTTCTTGTCCGTTGTCGTCTTTCACTTTTAAAGAAAGATCGATCTTTCCACCCAATTTTTCGTCGATGCCCACACCCTCAAGCTCTTTAGGCTGTTCGTTCGCAACCATTGGAGCCGGCTTTCCATCATAAGCGTGCGTGTTCGCGGAAAACAAAAGAAGAGCAGTCGCTGACAGCGCCACTCCTATTGTTTTCGCATTTAGAACAAGCTTTGCAGAAAGCATTCTTAAATCCTTAATTATTGAGCCGTTTTTGCAAACTCAGCAACTTTAGCAGGATCTTCTTTAGATTTATTCTGAGTGATTGAATCAATGTACATCACCAAAGCCCAACGATCTGCAGGCTTAAAGTGAGCGTAAGACGCCATGGATGAACCCTTGATTCCGTTTTGCAAAACTTTGAAAAGAGATGTGACACCCTCTCCTTGAGTCCACTTGCCCTCAACAAGGTTACGAGGCTTAGGGTTCAAGCCCGCGCCTGCAGCACCATCACCTTTACCTTCAGCACCATGGCACATTGCACAGTTAGCTGCGAAGGTCTTCTGTCCGTACGCTACAAGCTCAGGTGTAGAAACCCATGGTTCTTTCACTTGAGTGATGTCGAAGGCAGGGGCTGCGCCTTCAGCGACAGGGGCATTGGGGTCAACCACATTTTCGCCCAAATCCACTCCCTTGCTCACTACAACAAGATAGAAGAAGAACGCGAAACAGAATGCCATAGTAAAGGCAAACGCGATAAAACCAGCACGATTATACTCATCTCTATTTTCAGACATAGGTTGGCACTCCCTAGGAGACGCAAAATAGTTTTGTCATAAAATTGTAATTTATTATTCGATAACTAACGTAAAACCCATGGGTGGGCAACAAATTAAGCCGTCCCGTATGAGATAGCGAAAAGTGCCGCAAGGCGGCACTGGAAATTTAGAAGAGATAACTCCGAACGATATTCACGAATTTTTCTGGCGACTCAACATTCGCACAATGTCCCTGACCTTCAATTGTCTGGAACTTGCCGTTTGCAAGAAGACCCGCCAAAGCTTGAGAATCAGCCACCGGAAGAAGCTGGTCATGCTCTCCATGAAGAACCAAAACATCATTCTTCACTTTCGCCACTTCGTCACGAACATCAAGTCCATCAAGGGCTTCAAGCACCCAGTGCCCCACGGTTTTAACCGAGTGAAAGGCATCTTCGACGACGATTTGCTTAAAGAAATCTGTTTCTGGATTATTATTATGAATCGTAGATCCAATTACCGCCGCAGTGAGATTCTTGTCCTGCTTCATCTGTTCAAACGCAGCAATCATAGAACGATCAAAGGTGATTCCCTTTGCGCCCACCGGATCCAAAAGAACGGCCTTTTTAAACAGACTTGGCTCTTTTGCCATCATCAAAGCAGCAATTAAACCCCCCGTGGAGTGCCCAACTAGATGAACAGGGCCGCGATTCAAAGACTTAATAACGCCGATAAAATCTTCCGCAAAGGTGTGCAAGTTAACTTCACTCGAGTCTTTCGGCGCAGAACTCTTTCCACAGCCGCGGAACTCAGCATAGATCAAAGCGCCTTTGTAGTTCTTCCCGGCAGCACTCTTCTTCCAAATCTCTTCAGAAGGATACCACCAACGATTGGAGGATAGATTTCCGTGAATGAAAAAAACATCTTCAGGAACAAGCCCTTCTTTTACTTCGAAGTTAATCATTCGCGGCCTACCTTGATGTTCTCATCACCGGCGCGAACTTCCCCACGGTAGGGATAACCCTCAAAGTCTTGACCTTTAAAAAGTCTTTTATTGCCGGTCACGATCTCATAAACCCAAGCCGCGGTGAAGTTAGGAACAGCTTCAACCATCTTGTGCTCAGAGCCGTTGATATAAAGACGACTTGCGCGAGCCTCAAGAGGAACTGCATCCCAGTACTCGTCCAAAACGCTGGTGTTGATGTACTGATCTTGACGAGCAATCATCAAATGCAAAGCACGGGAAGGAATCGTGTGAGTCAAATCAATAGGACGAGCCTTGCGGATCCCCTGAACCAAGCGGTAGGTTGCTTCCAATTTAAATGGATTCTCTAAAACAATCGGCTCAGCCTGAGGGTAAGTCGCATAAACGATCTGATGAAGATAGTAATCATAAAGATCATCATCAGACATTTTGTTCAAAGGGAAGATCTGGCGAGTCGCCCAAATCTGCGCCTTAATCCAGTTGTCAGTTCCATCCAAAGGACGCGTGAACGGCGCCATCATTACAAGATTTTTAATGAGGGATGGATAAGCGGCGGCAAAACCAGCGGCAATGCCGCCACCGTAAGAGAGCCCAACTAAATTATAAGGGCCTTTAATTTTCAGTTTCTCTAAAAGAACTTTTAAATCCGCGATCTGATCTTGATAAGGGATTGGAGCCAAGATCGGAGCGTACTTCAAAAGTGTTTGTCCCTGCCCAAACGGATCGTAACGAAGAACGCCGACACCTTTAGCAATCAAGGGTTGAACAAAGTTCTCCCACTGGCGAGTGCTATAGGTCAGGCCATTAATCAGAACCACCGTTGGCAAACCACGCTCTGGAGCCACGTAGTCAACGTAAAGTTCTCGTTGCGCAGAAACCTGAACAAAGCCCTGAAGATCTTCAGCCTTAGCCAAAGATTCGATAGAGACAAAAAGACCCGAGCACGCGATGAAAACTGCCAAGATGAGTGATTTCATAAAAGCCCTCCGTTTAGGAATGGAACATGGACACGGCAAGTGGGGGGATCGCCCTAGAGGACGATACCACCATCGACACTCAAAACAGTGCCGTTAATATAGCTTGCCTGTTCGCTTGCCAAGAACAAACATGCGTTTGCAATATCTTCAGTTTCACCAAGGCGAGTCACAGGAACTTTGGCTGCCATACCTTCAAGCACTTCCTTAGGCATAGCCTTGGTCATAGCCGTCATAATGAAGCCAGGAGCGATTGCATTCGAGGTGAAGCCCTTGCGACCCAACTCCTTACCCCAAGTCTTAGACATACCAATCACACCTGCCTTTGCCGCAGCGTAGTTAGTTTGGCCGAAGTTTCCATACAACCCGACGACGGAGGAAATGTTGATAATACGTTTGTGATTAGAACCAGGGTTGAATTTCTCTAATAAAGTTTTAGTGACGTTAAAAAGGCCCGTGAGGTTTGTGCTAATTACAGCATCCCAGTCTTCCGGCATCATCTTTGCGAAAGATTTATCACGCGTGATACCTGCATTATTCACAAGAATATCCACAGCCCACGGCAAAGAGGCCGCCGCCTTCGCGATAGAATCACGATTAGTCACATCAACTTGTGCGGTGTGAACCTGAGAGCCGTACTTAGACAACTCTGCCTTCGCGTTTTGCAAAGCTTGCTCGGAGTAATCCCAGATAGAAACATTTCCGCCTGCCTCGAGGAAGCTTTGAGTGATTTGAAAACCGATACCAGAAGCACCGCCGGTAACGACTGCATTTTTATTTTGAAAATTGAAATTAATATTTTTCATACAGTGGGATTAGCGGCGTCGCCCGATGCCGTCAAAGGAAATCGCACTTTTTCGCTCTGTGAGTAGAGTTAATGCTCTATATTTCTTTTCTTGCCAAATTACCAAAAATGCTTTGTAGATGAGCCAAATCGCAGAGGCTTTTCCTGAAAACCGGGCCTCAAAGGAAGAAAAACGATGAAAACAAGAGCAGCGACAATCGTCGGAACCGGAATGTACGCGCCAGAGCGTGTAATCTCCAATCAGTATTTTAATGACCTCTACAAAAAAGACATCGGTAAATTCTTAGTTGAACAAAGAAATATCCATGAACGTCGCTGGATGAAGGAAGACCAACGCACATCCGATCTTATTATCCCCGCCGCTGAAGAAGCGATGAAAAACGCGGGCATCACAGCGAAAGACCTTGATCTGATCATCGTCTCTACCGACACACCGGACTATCTTTCCCCCTCCACCGCCTCCGTGGTGGCTTATCGCATGGGCGCTGTGAATGCGGGAACTTATGACATCAACACGGCCTGTGCTGGTTTCGTTGTTGGGTGCGATATCGCTTAAAAGTATATCGCGGCTGATAGCAAATATAAAAATGTGTTGGTCGTGGGCGCCTATGGAATGAGTAAGTATTTGAACTTTGACGACTACAAAATTGCTTCTCTTTTCGCTGACGGCGCAGGCGCTGTGATCTTGCAACCAGCTAAAGACACTCAAGGTTTTATCGACAGTCAAATGTTCACAGAAGGCGTTTACCATGACTACATGGGCATCTACGCCGGAGGCACCGCCCAACCTGTCACTCATGAAGTGATCGAAAACAAGGGGCATCTCTTGGCGTTCCCAAAACGCATTCCGCCAGAAACCAACGGCATTCACTGGCCACGCCTGACCAACATTTTGCTTGAGCGCTTGCAAAAGAAACCTTTGGATATCAAACATTTCTTCATCACTCAGTTTAACGTCCAAAGCATTTACGAAACGCTGGATAAGCTTGAGCTTCCCCGCGACCGCGCTCACTACATCATGGATCGCTTCGGTTATACGGGATCGGCTTCTATCGGCATGGCGATCGCTGACGCCGCCAAACAGAAGAAGATGAAAAAAGGGGATTTGGTCTTTATGTTGGGCTCTGGCGGTGGTATGAGCATGGCAGCTCTGGCCCTAGAGTGGGGATACGATACATAGGAATTTAGCAAGAGGGGTATTATGGAACTAGATTGGCTGAAACGTTGGAAACTTTATTCACCTCATAACATCGCCGTTAAAGATGGCGAAACGGGGCGCGAGTTTTCTTACGCAAAACTTTTTAAGCTAGCCAATCAAGGAGCCCACTTCCTTCATAACGAATACGGTGTGCGCAAAGGGGATCGCGTCGCGGTCCTGGCCACCAACGAACTCGAATACGTTTTCCTCTTCTTTGCCCTGCAAAGATTGGGGGCGATTCTTGTTCCCGTGAACTTCCGCCTCACACAACGAGAAGTGGATCACATCATCACGGACTCTTCGCCAAAATTGATTCTATTCCAAGAAGCTTATCGTGGGATTGTTGAAAACCTTCCCGCCTCCTCTAAGCCCGCCCAACTTCTTTTCCAAGGCGACAACAGCTTTGCAAGCCAGCTTGAAAACAGCTCTGACGAAGAGTATCCATTCACCTCTCTTGAAAATGATCCCGTGATGGTGCTTTACACTTCTGGAACCACGGGAGCTCCAAAGGGCGCTATTTTGTCCTACAAAATGCTCTTCTGGAACTCGATCAACACCACGTTGCGCCTGAACATTTCTCAAACAGATTGCACCGTCATCTTCCTGCCCTTCTTCCACACGGGCGGATGGAACGTCCTGACGACTCCCTTCATTCATCGTGGGGCCAAGGTCGTTTTCCTTAAGAAGTTCGACGCCGATCAAATCCTTGCCCTGAGTGCTCAAGAAAAAGCCACCATTCTTTTCGGTGTGCCAACAACCATGGAAATGATGGCTCGTTCACCGCTGTTTAAAGATTCAAATCTTTCAAGCATTCGCTACGCCATCGTGGGTGGCGAACCGATGCCTCTAGAGCTTATTAAGACCTGGGACAAAAAAGGAATTCCTATTCGCCAAGGTTATGGCCTGACCGAGTTCGGCCCCAACGTCTTTTCTTTGAACGAAGAAGATGCCATTCGAAAAATTGGCTCCATCGGCTTCCCAAATTTTTATATCGAAGCCAAAGTGGTCGACAATGATGGAAAAGAACTCCCCGACAATGAAGTTGGCGAATTGGTTTTGCGTGGTCCCATGTGCATGAACGGCTATTGGCATAACGACAAGGCTACTCAAGAGACCATCAAAGAAGGTTGGCTTTACACCGGGGACCTTGTTCGTCGTGACAGCGAAGGGTACTACTACGTCGTCGGTCGCAAAAAGGACATGTTCATTTCTGGCGGAGAAAACGTCTACCCACCAGAAGTGGAGCAAATCCTTCGCGCTCACCCTGGAGTTTTAGAAGCCGCCGTCATTGGCGTCCCTGATGAAAAATGGGGAGAGGTCGGCAAAGCATTTGTTGTTCGCCACAGCGACACGCTGACTGTGGAGGAGCTGCAATCTCACTGCCTACAAAACCTTGCAAAATTCAAAATACCTAAACATTTTGTGTTCTTAGCCGCCCTCCCCAAGGGGGACAGCGGAAAGATCCTCAAAAGGAAACTAGCTGAGATCCCTTCTTAGGGTCTCAGAAATGCATAACATCATAAATATTTTGAATTATACTTCACGCCCCCTAAGGTCTATATAGGGGGCCACAGGAGGTCATTCCCATGACTCACAAAATTCTTGGCCTGTTATTGGCCCTCACTTTTTCTTTCAATGCCCAAGCTGACGATCATTTTGTTGGCGCCGGTAAGTTTTATGATTTGATTGAAGGCTACAAAGTGGCATGCGCAGAAAAATGCACAAAACCGTTTTACGAAACCGTTGTTTATAGAAACGGTAAAAGAAGTGCCCTTCTTTCACACCGCGATCTTCTCGCTTTGCAAAAAGTCGCCGTTGCACAATCCAACATCTGGATTGATACAATTCTTGAGGGTGATTTTTATTCTGAAGGAAACACTCAGATTGATAACGTGGTAGCTATTTTCTACTCCAGCACTTTAGTGGCTTATAAAATCACTTACTCTGAGCGCGCTTGGTATTTGGGCGATTGTGAATATGACGGAGTTCACGAAGGCTCTTTGGCTGGATGCCAAGAAGGTGTCATTCGCGAAAGCACTTTTGTCGCTCCTGATTTTAAAACTTTCGTCCGCAACTCTGACGAAATCGCCGACTTTCACTAAGTCAAATTCGTTTAAGCAGAACTATTTCAAAAAGCCTCTCCGGACTCAGAGAGGCTTTTTTATTTTCAAAAAAGCCCGACCTTCATAAAGTTCTTCCTCATACATGAAATGTTCGATGAACACCTCTTTTCAAAAGACGTCTCAATGTGAGATGAGAGGCTCGAAAAACTAAATTTTTATGAATAGATACCGATTAAAAAATAATGAATCTGTTCGTCACCTGCATTCTCTTTTTTTTGGTTACTCTCACCTCATGCACTAACATCAAACGCGCACCAAGCTCTGAGATGTTTGACAGTGATCGCGTGCATCGCATTCAGGAAATCGACTTAGAACTTTCCAAATTTTGGAATAACGACTGGAAGGTTCGGCAGCAGATTTTTCAAAACCCCTCAAGTTCAAACACTCCCCCTGGTTCTTTCGACATGAGTCTTGTGAAGGACCCACAAACGCGAACTCAAATAGAGGTTCTTCTTAGCGAACGAAAGTTTCATGCCACCCAATTATCTTCGAAACTGCAACTTCGAGAATGGTCTGGATTGGGACCCTGGTTTGAAGGCACTTTTCGCAATCGTCTCTTTGCCAAAGAAGAAGTGATGGAAATTAAAAACCTTGAAGACTTTGAACTCAATAAACAACCTCGAAACCCCTTCCCTCTAGAACATCGCTTTTACGAAGCGTACACGCTTCGCTTCGACAATCTTCTTCCCGTGGAAAGCAGCCCCTTTGCCCAAGACGAAGAGGAGCGACGCCAAAAATACCTTAAGGCCCGCCTTGAGTGTGATGGCGACATTGTTTACAAATCGGGATTTCTTTTCTTCGGTGGAGAACGAACCAGCCAGGTCTACGAATTCAACTGGTATTACAACAACGTCAATGCACAAAAGGTTCGCGTTCAATTCACTCCTCGCGTAAATCACTGCCAATTTAAATTTTTTGATCCGGAAAAGTCCTCGACGTGGACCCATGGATTTGAACTTATAGATCTGTCCCGAGTCTCCAAAGAGTGGATTAAGCTCACGAACCAGGTTGATATCTGCGCGCGCCCCCAAGGTGACTTTGGCAACAACGTCACAAGCTTCTTCTGGCAACAGGATTATAACTTTACGACCTGCCCCCAAAGCTTCGATAAGATGGTCAATCTTCGCGACCCCTATGTTTCCATGAATCAAAAAGTGCTTTCTCTGACAGGCTCTCCTCTTCTAAGGAAAGACTTCAACAACAAAAATCCCATGGCTCATCTTGATTTCTCTAAAGCGCCGCGATTTGATATTATCTGGGTGTCGTCGCTCAACTTTTCCGCCGATTTTTATGGAATGATCATTGCGCGGGCTCTTCGCTATCATGCCGAACAAGGAACTCAGGTAAGAATCCTTGTTCCCGAAGTCACCATGACAAAAAAAGACAAACAGATCCTAGAATGGCTTCAAGTCGGAATGCCCAATGTGAAGGTTCAATACTACAAGTACCGTCTTTCTGATCGCGCTGATGGTACGTGGCTTGATAAGTTTCATCGCGTAAATCACACCAAACTTATTATAGGTCATTCTTCCTCAAATCCCAAAGCCAGCTTTCTGATTACGGGGGGAAGAAATATTCGTGACTCCTATATTTTCAGCGACACGCCTGTTTATAAAGCCTACAAATATCTAAAAAATTACGGTGCGGGCGAAGAAGACTATATTTACTACGACGATTTCGAAGTGGAGTTAAGAGGCTATTCCTTTGTAAAGTCAGTTCTTTCCCAGATGTTGTCGTTCTGGACACGAGACCCTGAAACCCAGAGGTTTCGCTCGACCAATCTTAACATCACCCGCGAAGCCGATGCCGAACAGATCACCCGCCTTCAGGCATTGCCGAATCAGTTTCCGCTGGTTCGACATATTATGTCCTTACCCTACTTCGATGGATATCAGTTAGAACGATTTTATATCGATATGTTCGATTCCGCTCAATCAGAGCTGCTGCTAACAACTCCATACTTCCGCCCCTCGGTGGCGATCAGCGCCGCTCTTGACAGGGCTGTTCAACGAGGCGTGAAGGTCAAAATCATGACTCGCATTCACTTGGCGGGCGACGGAACCCCGCAGATTGCCGAGGACGTTAACAAAGAAGGTATCAACCGCCATCTTCAAAATGTCGAAATTTACGAATGGACCAACGACAAGTCTATCATGCATGCCAAAATTTTGGTGATCGACAGGAAACTTAGCTTTATCAGCAGCGTGAATTTAAACAGAAGAAGTTTTATTCACGACACTGAAAGTGGAGCACTAATCCTTCACGAACCCACTGCAGAAGATATGCGCCATGAAGTTATGAGCTTTTTGAAGCAAGGAAGAAGAATCACTCAACGAGAACGAATTTCATGGATTAATAGTACTTTGATAGATTGGGGAGATTCTTACTTTTAACCCTTCTATCGATAGATAGACATCGGTGGGACGAGTTCTTCCGGCTCCACCTTTGTAAAGGACAGGGGTTCTCCTTTTTCCATAAAATTCAGATAGCTTGAAGAAGATACATCACTAAATTTTTCAACCTTATCTTCACTCAAAGAGATGCGCAACGGATCCCTACAAACTTTTTTCCGAGAACATTCTTCGTAAGATGGAGTCCAAGAATCTCCAAGGCGCTGGTAAGCCACCTTACGATATCCGTCTCCAGCAGCGCCAAAGATCGCCAAAGCCCGTTGCACTTTCTTTCCATCTCGACAGACATACAAAGCTTCAAGTTCGTGAAGACGGGAAATGCCTCCCTTGAGGGGATTAAGATCTCCTTTGGCTCTCATTCTGAAATGAGTGGTTCTTCTTTGATCTACATACTCGTATCGAAGGTGCCCGGCTTTCCTTTCAATCCACATCGACCAGCCCGTTGTGGAGTGAGCCCCGATATACTTTTTGTCCTGGCGTACATACAGAGTAAAAGGCTTCTGCCCTTTAATTCGCACATCCACTTTTTGATCCCATGATCCCTGACGATTCTGAGAGGCTAAACTTTCACTGGTAAAATCAATCTCGTCAAAAGCTGTGGCCTTGAGGCCGTTCCGTTCGCACTCTTTAGGTACCTTGATTTTTTGCTTCTTTCGTCGCCCATCGTAAGACAACAGACGATTTTTCTCTAGGATGCAGAGAATCTGCTCTTCTTTTTGCACTTCTTCAATGAGAGGCTGCGTGCCTCCCAAATGCTCTTCCGCCCACGCGTTCAACTCTGGAAAATCTTTCCACGTATTCAAGAGAAATGAGAAGACCAGCTCCATAATCATCCCCCCAACTCTATGAGGAGATGCCCCTTAAGCGCAAACAAAATCTTGTTGCTTTTTGACGTCGAAATACAAACCTTCGTCGAGCTTTAAAAAGTCCGCAACATATACAACTCAAACTCGTGTAAACTTAAATTCTATGCACAAATTCCTCATCATCACTCTTTCGTTGCTGGCGCTCTGTTCCTGCCAGAAGGGTCCCTCTGTGGGACCTGGTGATGAGGAACATCTGGCCAGTGCTGCTGAGAGTGATTGTGGTTTTATCCAAAATGCTTACGGCCAACGCGTCTCCTGGAAAAAAAATATTCCCGTCACTCTGCAACTCCACAAAGACTACCCTCCCCAGTATGAGGACATTTTAAAAAAAGCCGCACACCATTGGGACGAGTCTGCGGGAATGACACTATTTCGATTTGTTCGCACAGAAAATCTTCTGCCAGAAGTTGCTAAAAAGGACACTCAAAATACAGTTCACTGGCAGCAGGAGTGGTCCGAAAGTCAGAAGAACATGCAAGGACTGACAAATCTGTATTGGAAAGGGACGCAGATCTATGAGTCCGATGTGGCCATCAACAATAAGTATTTCAATTTCTTCCTCGAAAACCCGACAACCCCCTACGATGTTCATCTGGAAAGTCTTTTGATACATGAATTGGGTCACGTCCTTGGACTCAAACATCGAAGCACCGTTCCCAGCGTAATGTGGTCCGTGCTAAACGGCGCCATCAAAAGAGATACATTAACAACGGCCGATCGTGAAACCATCAAGTGCGAGTACTAAGATGAGAAGAAAGACGCCTTTACAAAAAATGTCGCGCATGATGAGCCTGATTCTTCTGCTCGCAGCTCTTCCCTTTGCTGTTACAATTCTTGAAAAGAAATTGAACCCGCAACGAAAAGTGGCCTCGGATCAAGAGGCCGCCACGACGGTTTTGGCTGCGGATCATGATCTTTCCGAAGCCAGCCCCGAGGAATTCAAAAAAGCCTTTAAGTACCAGATACTCAAAGAAGCTTCGCTGGTTAGAACCAATACCGGTCCGGGCATTTCTCTGGGTTTGTTTCTGACGAAAAATGAAAGTGGAAATAAAGTGTTTGTCTGCGATGAATATCCCCTAATAGATCTGATCTTTGCCGCGGAAGGTGTGGCTTTCTCGGGGGATATTCCGCAAATGGTGGTTCGAGGACCTTGCCAGGTCAGTGCCGATCAAAGGCATATCGAGGCTTTACCAATTCCTTTCTCAAAGATTTTGGCAAGTCCTTTAAGTCAGTATGAATTTCAATCAGAGATTCCCGGCTCTCGCGAAAAAGTGCAAATTTACTTCCGCAATGCCGCTGAATTCTGGCCCCTCGAGTGGACCTGGGTCGGAGTCAAACTGTACGGAAAAAATCCAGAGAACACTTTGCAAATCAATGGATACGAAGTGATTTCCGTCTTAGGGGAACCCTTAACGATCAAAGCTTCCGCCACTAGCGAATAGGCTCAAACGCAGGCACATAGCGAACTTTGTCGTCGCCTTTAACCTGCGTTTCATAGATCTCATAGGCGCGGCGATGTTTCTCAACGTCGCGAGCAATCTGCTCGTCAATCTCACGGTTTTTAGTCTCATGGGCCAAATCCACCGCAGCAGCTGTTTTTATTGATTCCGGTTGTTTGATGTCGCCCGCATAGACGGCGTTACCTTCGAAGAACTGCACTTCTTTTTCAAAACGAATTCGATTGTCATAGAAAACATAGGTCCAGCGGTCTTTTCCTTGAGCGCGCTGAGTGCGTGTGGGGGTGCCCATAAGATCCAAGACATCATCTTTTTCCATGCCGGGCTTTACTTCACCAAATTGCTTCAGCATAGATGTCTGACACGCTGTCGTGAATAGGCTCACGCAAACGACAGGAATAGCCAAATATCGGAGCATACTTCCCCCATCCTTCTAAGTTATCAGTTTACTCGGATCTCAGAAAGGCCGCCACTTTCTTTTGTTTCATTTTGACACAATTAAGCGGACCCTCGGCTCTATTTTTTCAAGATCACCGGCTCTGTCAGACTGGAGGGGCTTGAAGGATCCTTTTTATTCCGCTTGGCCGCAGCCTCATCCCCATGAGGGGCTTTACCGCCCTCCGTTCCGGGAGTTTCATACTGCGAGCGCACTTTTTTGAGCGTTCGTTTTACCGACGACGTGAGCGACATCTGCCCTTCCATTTCTTCAATGGATTTAAGCTCAATGCGTTCGTATTCGCGTTTCTCCGCCTGGCCCTTTTCGGGATAGCGATATTTCAAAAGGGCCCTTTGTTGGTCATACTCTTTAAGATGATGTTCAAGCTCACGATGGATAGAGATCATCTGACGAATGATCTCGTTCACTTTTTGAGTATCTTTCGTGTGCTGTTTTTCAACAATCAGCTTCTCAATTTCCCCTTCGGCAGAGCGAATTTTTGCTTCTAAACCCTGAACACGAGCTTGCACGACGGCAAAAGTCTCTTCACTCGACTTCACCTCTTTTTTGGGTTCAGTGGCTTTGGCCGCCTCACCGCCCTCATTGGCGAAGGCAGCCGAAGTGATTGTCAAAAAGATCAACAAAATCTTAGGAACCAGAAAGGACATCTTGCCTCCAAGAAATTTTACAAGGCAGATACTTTATTCGGTTGATAAGGACAGAGGCTTTAGCAGGGGATAATCCTCGCAAAACCAATCGCCCCCCTCCGACGCCAGAAAGAAGACTCGCCACATCCCAGCCAAAACGAGAATCCGTCATGGCCTCTTTGAGCTGCATCAATAGATGGCTGGACTCGATCCCCTCGATCACCACAGAGTAAGTCAAAGGTCCCGCCGACGTGTTGGCGTTGGCAAAATCAGTCACATCAGAAAAATCCGCCGTATCGGGCGTCCCAGAAGACATGGGCTCTGGTGTGTTCACAGAATCCAATGTCTGGCTGAAATCATAGGGAACTTCCCCCAGAGCTTCTTCTTCATTCGCCACCGGAGTCTCAATTTCAGTTCCCGGAGGAATGACATCCGCAGGTGTTAGATAAGGATCTTCTTGAGGCGCCATCTCTTCAGGCACCTCTTGCGGAATCTCCCCACTGAAGGCCGACTCCACGGGAGCCGCATAATCTTGAGAACCCTCAAAGTTTGAAAAATCTTGCTGGGGAGGAGATTGAAATTCGGTGCCCGCTTGAAAGTCAGCACCGCCTTGAAAGTCCGTTTCCGGCTCATGTTGAGCTGTTTCCGGCTGTCCGCTCCAATCAATAAAGTAAACTGCACTGCAATGGGGACAAGTGAACAACGTCCCCAAGTGCTTTTCCAGAATCTCTACCGGCTGTTGGCAACTCGGACATGGAATCAATTATCTTTTTCCTTTACCATGCTTGTCCAAACGGCGACGCTCTTCGCGGTTCATCGGACGATCATCGCGAGGGCCACTTTGGAAAGTCATCTTACGCTTTGCAGGTTCTTCAGAACCATCCACCTGCGGCAATGTGTGCCCGATGTCAGACTCTGAAGGCGATGAGTAATCAAGTTCATCCAAGTCGGCCTCTTCAGGACGAAGACTTTCTAGAACCTGCTCCTCTGACTGCTGCGCAACCAACTGAACGCGCATGACCTTTTCGATCGCGTCGTTCTTGATTGTATTGTTTAAAGTCTCAAAAGCTTTAAAGGCTTCCTTCTTATACTCAATTAAAGGATCTTTTTGAGCATACCCACGAAGACCGATACCTTCTTTGAGTTTATCGATCACGTACAAGTGGTTCTTCCAGTGGTGATCGATGCTTTGAAGCAAGATCATCTTTTGAACTTGTTCAAAGAAAGGACCCATTGAAGACTTCTGACGCTCAAAAACTTCCTTTACGCCATTTTTAACCGCTTCAGTGACAGTGTCCGAGTTGATCGGCATTTTCTCGAAATCAACTTTGAAACCAAAGGTCTGCGCCAAAGAATTATTAAGTCCCTCAATGCTCCACTCTTCTTTTTTACCTTCTTCAGGAACATAAGTATCCAGAAGATTGGAAACAACGTCACCCAACCAATCCAAAGTCGTTCTTTCGATTTCCTGTCCCTCAAGAACCTTTCTACGCATACCGTAGATCGCATTTCTTTGTTGGTTCATGACAGAGTCGTACTCCATCAAGTTTTTACGAATATCAAAGTTGTGACCTTCGACTTTGCGTTGTGCACCTTCGATGGCATTCGTAACCATCTTCGCTGTAATCGGTTCATCCTCAGGGATGTTCAACATCTCCATGATTTTTTGGATGCGCTCACCATTGAAGATTCTCATCAAGTTGTCTTCCAAAGAAAGGAAGAAACGAGATTCCCCGGGGTCACCCTGACGACCGGCACGACCACGCAACTGATTGTCGATACGACGCGACTCATGTCTTTCCGTACCCACGATATAAAGACCACCCAAAGCTCTCACTTCTTCGCGCTCTTTTTCAACTTGCGCTTTCACTTTCGCCAAAGCCTCAAGATATTCTGGAGAATCATCATTCCCCACGGCCGCCTTGGCTAACATTTCGGCATTACCACCCAACATGATGTCAGTCCCACGACCGGCCATATTGGTG
>JANJTG010000392.1 GCA_024711265.1 Bdellovibrio sp.
GCATCGTCGTCACGGGCCCCTGACCTCCCCCGTGAGCCGACGCGACCCCACGATTAGATTCGGGCGAATGCGCGCCACCCCCATCCTGCTCTCTCTCTCGGTCGCCGGGCTGCTCACGCTCGGCCTTCGCTCCGTCACGCCAACCGCGGTGGCCGCCGAATCGTCGCCGCGCGCCGCCGATTCGGCGCCGCCGGCGATGTTGGAGATGGCCGCCGACCCGGCTCTCGAGCAAACCGGAGCCGGCATCCTGCCGAACAAGCGCATCATCGCGTTCTACGGAAATCCGCTCTCGCGCCGCATGGGAGTGCTCGGCGAGTACACGCCGGACATGATGCTCCGCATGCTCGACGTCGAGGTGGCCGCGTGGGAGGCGGCGGATCCGAGCACGCCAGTCGTGCCGGCGCTGCACCTGATCGCGGTCGTCGCGCGCGATCATCCAGGCCCGGACGGCAAGTATCGCGGCCGTATGGCCGACACGCTGATCGAGCGCGTGGCCCGGTGGGCCGCGACGCGCGATGCAATCGTGTTCCTCGACCTGCAGATCGGGCACTCGACGCTCCAGGAGGAGTTGCCGCGCATCGCGCACTTCCTGCGGCGCCCGAATTTCCATCTGGGCATCGATCCGGAATTCGCCATGAAGAACGGCGGCATTCCCGGCAAGCGCATCGGCACGTATGACGCGTCGGACATTAACTACGCCGTGCGCTTCCTCGGCGACCTCGTCACGCAGCATCGCCTGCCGCCCAAGGTGCTCGTCGTGCATCGCTTCACGCGCAACGGCGTCACCAACGCGCAGAACGTGCGGCTGGACCCGCGCGTGCAGATCGTGATGCACATGGATGGATTCGGCGCCCCGACGCTCAAGCGCGCGACCTGGAACCGCTTCATCGTGCCCGAGCCGGTGCAGTACGCCGGGTGGAAGCAGTTCTACAAGGCGCGCAACGACGACCCGCGCACGACGATCGAGGAGATCCTCGCGCTGCGCCCGAAAGTGCTGTACGTCCAGTACCAGTAGCGCGCGGCGAGCCGCGCGCCGGCGTCAGCGCACGAGAATCACGCCGCGCGTCGCATCGCTCTGCGCGAAGAGCTTGCCGTTGGGATTGTAGAAGAAGATGCGGCGCTTGCGCCCTTCCACGATCTCGTCGGCCTTGGCGAACTGCTGGGCGATGGCGAGCTGTCCTTCCTCGCGCACCGGGAAGGTGGCCGGCGAATAGCTCACGAAGACCTCGTCCTGCTGCACGTCCACGAGCGCGGTCTCGCGCGTGGTGCGGATGAGCGCGAGCGCTTCGTCGCGCTGCAGCGGCGTGGCGATGATGTCCGACTGCACGACGCCCGGCTCGAAGGCCGGTTC
>JANJTG010000393.1 GCA_024711265.1 Bdellovibrio sp.
GAGCCGGCGAAGATCCAGGGATGGCGGCGGAACAGCGAGCGCTCCTTGCCGGGCTTGAGGATGAGTTGGGCCATGCGGGCTCCGGGCGATATCGCACAAAGTAAGGCGGCGCAGTGTACCGGCTCGCACCGCGCCCGCCCATAGCCTGCGCGTGCCTTACCCCTGCCCCATCGCCTCCACCCCCACCAGGCTCACCGGCGGGGTCTCGACCATGAAGCGCTCAGCGTACTCCGCGACACTCATCGCCGTGCCATAGAACTGCGCCGTATCGTCGAACTGCCCCCATTGCCCGTGCCAGTAGTCCCAGCCCGCCGGGTCCGGTGCCCGATCGAGCAGCCCCAGGTAGAGCAGATCGATGGCCACCTCGTCGGCCATCGCCGCCTTGTACTCGCCCGATTGCGCAAACCCGTACAGCACCTCGCCCCGGCTCTCGCCCTGCGCCATCCGATCCACCCAGTAGGCCTTGCCCGGCGCATCGGCCGCACGACCCAGCACGTTCTGGTAGAGCAGGTCCACGAACGCCTCATCGCTCAACGACGGGTTGTTCCCCACGAATTCGGCCGACTGCAGGAAGGCCGTCCCCATCTCCTCGTCCGTGAGTCCCTCGAGGCTGCGCCCCACCCAGTAGTTGAAGCCGCAGTAATCCGGCGTGCGCCCGAGCACCGCGTGATACAGCCGCACGATCGCCCCCGCATACGCATCGCACTCGGCACTGGCCACGAAGCCGCTCACCACCTGCGCGTGACTTTGCCCTTGCTCGAGCGAATGCACCCAGTAGGCCACCTCTTCGGCCTCCCCTTCGCGACCGAGCAGATCCCGGTACAGCTGACGCACGAACAGCGTGTCGTCGCCCTGCACGTCGTTGTCCCTGATCGCGCGGTCAAAGCCCAGGGCGGCCTCCACGCTGTCGGGCATCCCGTCACGGTCAGCGTCGGGCTTGAACGGATCGTACGGACAATCGCTCGGCCCGGGCACGCTCTGCATGTACCCCGGACCGCCCGGGTCGCCGATCACCCCCGGCGTCGGATCGTCATCGAACGGCCCGTTGTCCTCGATCACGAAGTCGAGCCGGATCTTGTCGCCATCGACCACCATCTGCCCGCCGTATTCCGAGCTGGCCAGATTCACCCAACCATCGGCCGTGGGCTTCCAGTAACCATTGATCGGTACGTCACCCGATACGTACAGACTGAACGATACGGGCACCTCGGGCTCGGGCACCGTCGCGCTGAAACTGATCAGCCCCAGCGGCAGTTCCAGATCCGCCGGCCGTTCCCCCGGCCCCTCACCCACCGCCGGCGCATCGAGCTGGCGCGCCGCCGTGATGCTGCTACCCCCTGCCGGAGCACCCCCAGCCGATTCGGCCACCAGGGTCACGAACGTCACCGGCGCCTGCGGGTTCTGGGTGATCTCAGCCGTGTGGCGGAACGGAATCGAGGCCACGTCGGTTTGAAGCCGATCCGCAATCCCGTCGCCATTGCCATCACCGGGGACCAGCGCAGAACCATCGCGCGGCGCAAGGCTGGGAACGAAGTCCTCGATCACCTCGGGGACACCGTCGCCGTCATCGTCGGGCAGTTGCCCCCACTCGTCGGGCGGCGGGGGGTCGCTCGGATCGATGACCGGGGGCTCGTCCACCCGCGTCCAGGCGGCGATTGGCGAGGCACAGCGCAAGATCGAGGAAGTCGAACTGACTTTCCGCAACGAGGCCGGGCGCGAACTGTCGGAAGCGGTGAGCAAGCTGAACAGCCTGACCG
>JANJTG010000406.1 GCA_024711265.1 Bdellovibrio sp.
TATACAGCTCACGAGTTCGGTCAAATTCCGTGGTCTTTATCGGCCCTCGCTTTGCTGCTTTTTTGTGCGTTCATGCATCTGTACATTCCTGTCGCGGTGGCCCTGGGAACCTGGCTGCGTCTGCGCTTCTCCATCAGCGGAGGTAAAACTCTTTTTATCATCGCCCTTCTTCAATCACTTCTAGAAAGAGTTTGGCCGGTCATCTTTGATTGGAACTTAGGTTACACCTTCTTTTGGGCGAAAATTCCCACCTACCACCTGGCTGATCTGGTTGGCTTTTTCGGCCTTTCCACAACCATCCTGCTTTTCAACGCTTGGATGGGGTATATTTGGCTAAAACAAAGTTATGTCAAAAGAGCCCTCACTCACTTAAGTTTCCTGTCTTTGACCTTTGCTGCTTTGGTAGGCATTGGCTACTGGCATGGCCTGGGTTGGAACCGCTTTGACCGAGAAATTCGCGCAACGGTCGTTCAAGCCAACATCGGCAATCTCGAAAAAGTCTATGCCGAACAAGGTCGCGGCTACCAAGAAGTCATTACCAAAAAATTCCTCGCACTTTCCCAAGAGGCTTTGCTGAAATTTCCTCAAACCGACATTCTGATTTGGCCCGAAACAGCCTTCCCTGACTATCTGGATCAACATCTTCTGGGGCGTAAACACACCCAAATGCTCACTCAAGGTTTGGCACCCCTTGGAAAACCTCTGATCACCGGGGCCTATTCCAAAGATCCAAAAACCGATGAAAAGTTGGATCAATCGACATACAACGCTCTTTTCCTTGTCGATGCCCAGGGAAACAATCTGGACAGCCCTTACCGCAAAACGCACCTTTTGGCTTTCGGTGAATATCTTCCTCTCAGTGAACGCTTTCCGTTTTTACTGAAGCTTCTGCCTTTTGTTTCTAACTTTGGACGCGGCAAAGGCCCTCAAGTCATGGCCTGGGGACATCAAGGTGAAACCATCCATTGGGGTGGACAGATCTGCTATGAAGGCCTTTACCCCGAGTTCACTCGGGGTTTGGCAGAAAAAGGCACGGATATTTTGGTCAATGCCACTAACGACTCCTGGTTTGGGCGGCCCTCGGAACCGCAACAGCATTTAT
>JANJTG010000106.1 GCA_024711265.1 Bdellovibrio sp.
TTTCTGCTTTTTCATTCAACGAATTTTATGGCAGACTTTGAACATGACCACATCTGACTCGACATTCAAAAAGAAGGAACTCGCCCTGATGGGCCTCTTGACACTCGTTGCGATGGCTTTGGTGACAGTGGTTGTGGTGCCTTCATTGCGTAATAAGATCAAGGATACGTTCGTCAGCTCGGAACGCAATGTGATCGCGAAAGTCAGTGGCAGTCTCACGGCCCAAGGACCTCGAATCACCGTCTTAAAAATCAAAAGTAAAGGCGGCCTCAGTCTGGAAGTTTATTCCGTGGATGACGTCAATGAAATGCATCTGTTAAGTCGACTGCCTCTTTTTGAAACTCGCGATGGTTATTTTTTGTTACAAGGAAATGCTACGAATCTCGCTCTTACGGACGTAGATAAGGATGGGAGCCTAGAGATCGTGGCGCCCACCTATGATGAACAGATGGTGCCGAGACTTAATATCTTCAAATACAACCCGGACACAAAATCATTCGACCGAGTCAGTGCCCCTGATGATTTTGAGCCCTAGTTCTTAACTGGGGCCGTTTCGCGCTTCTTAAGATCACGCCATGATTTTCCCTCGCGGGCTCGGCGGTCTAACTGAAACTTCTCGACCGCTTTTTTGTGTCCCTGGTAGTCTTCGGAAAACACGTGAGTTCCGTCGTTTTGACTGACAAAAAACAAGTAAAGACTTTCTTCAGGTTTCAGGGCCGCCAATAGCGCCTCACGTCCAGGATTGGCAATGGGTCCTGGGGGTAAACCATTGATGACATAAGTGTTGTACGGAGTCGGTGTCACCAAATCGCTGCGAGTGATATTGATTTCAATGCGTCCGGTCTTTTCCGCTTTTCCATAAATCACCGTAGGATCTGTTTGCAGGCGCATCTTTTTGAGAAGGCGATTGTGAAAGACCGAGGAAATCAGAGGTCTTTCTTCAGGAGCCCCCGTTTCTTTTTCGATAATGCTCGCCAAAGTCACAACTTGGTGACGTTTCCATCCCTGCACAGTCGCCTGCGGCAGCACTTCGTTAAAGACATAGAGAAATCTCTTCACCATGTTTGCAACTAAAGTTTTTGTGTCCGTGTATTTAGTCAGCATGTACGTTTCAGGGAAAAGATATCCCTCTAAACTTACTTGCGACTCCCCAAGAAGATTTTTTATAAATTCAGGATCACGAACGACACTAAGAAATTCCGCCGCGGTTCCAAAACCCTGCTTTTCGTACAAGTCCGCAATCTCGTAGATACTAAGACCCTCGCTGACCGTAAAACTGCGCGCAATGCTCTTCCCCGAGGTGATCACAGCCAAAACCTCAGAAGGTGTCATGTTCGTACGCAGAAGATATTCGCCCACTTTCAGCTTGGAGCGGTCTCCCTTGATGCGGGCGTAAACAGAAAAGAACATCGCGTTTTTTACGAGTCCTTTTTCCTGAAGCTCCTGGGCAATGAAGTTAAATCCCTTCCCCGGAGTCACCTCATAGACAACGTCTTGAGCCACTTGGCTGGGAGGAGCCTTCAAAAACTCATAGGCCAGATAGCCGGCTCCCGCGCCCAGCGCAAGAACCAATGCCACCACAGCCACCGTCAATACCAAAAAATTCTTCTTCATTATTTCAGATCCAAATTCATGCCCGGCAAAATTTTTGTCGGATCAAAAGGAGTGGGATCCTCTAGGCTCGCCACCGGCACCGTGCAATACTGAATTGCGTAGTGAGCCGATGGACGATCATTTCCGGATTTACCCATGCCACCAAAGGGAAGACGAGAACTCGCCCCGTTGGTTGTCCGATTCCAGTTCAAAAGCCCCACGCGAGCTTTAAATAAAGCCTCTTCGTACAGCGCCTTGTCTTTCGAGAAAAGCGCCATGACCAGGCCATAACCCGTCGAATTGACGATCGTCATCGCCTCATCAAAATTATCTGTCTGATAGATCGCGACATTCGGACCAAAGATCTCACTTTTTTGATAAACGCTGTTGGGATCAAACTTCTTCACCAAGTGAATACTAGGCGTCACATAGTAACCCTTGTGCTTCAGATCCAAGGCCTTTCCGCGCATCAAACTTTCACAGTTTTCACGATTCGCAATCTCTTGGAAACGGATGTATTTTTCAACTGCGGCCGCATTGATCAATGTTCCCATGAAGGTGTTTTCCTTCCAGTGTCCAATGGTCAGTTTTTTGGCCGCCTGATAGAATCTTTCCGTAAACTCTTCCGCTAACTTCGGATGCAAAATAATGCGGCTGGTGCATGAACAGCGTTGTCCCGCTGTCATGTAGGCGCCCACCAAACTTTCATAGATCGCCTTATCCATATCGGCGTCTTCCCACACGATCGTGGCATTCTTGCCGCCCATCTCAAGAGCTAAAATCTTCCAGTAATGAGTCAGAGTTTCTTGTTTGATCTTAAGACCCACTTCATAAGAGCCCGTGAACAAAATGCCGTCCACATGCTCATGGGCAACCAAACGTCCTCCGGCAGCGCCATCACCTTGCACTAAATTGAAAACACCTGGGGGGAACTGAGCTTTTTCAAAAATTTCAGCCATCAACTGACCCACGGCCGGTGTTTGTTCTGAAGGTTTAAAGACAACCGTGTTTCCCGCAATCAATGCTGGAATGATGTGCCCATTGGGAAGGTGAGCCGGGAAGTTGAACGGACCCACCACCGCCATCACTCCGCGTGAGCGATGACGAATGACCCCGTCGACTTGAGGAAGAGCATTGGTAATTCTTTCTTCAGCGACAAGATTCAAGGAATGATTCAGGGTCACATCAATTTTGCCACTTAAAAGTTTGGCCTCCGTTAAGGCCTCCCAAGAGGGTTTTCCCGTGTCACGTGAAATGACCTGCGCCATTTGCTCTGCATGACTGTCGAACAGCTCTTTTAAACGCATCAAATAGTTTTTTCGTTCTGCCAGAGATAACGTTGCCCAGGCCGGATAAGCCTTTTTCGCGGCGACACAGGCCTCATCGATATGATCATGCTTAAACGGAACCGTCATCACCAGGTCATTCAAATCAGACGGACTGATGTCTTTAAATTCCCCGTCTCCTTTTTGCACTGGAACGAATCGTCCGTTGATAAAATCACCTTTGTAACTCACTTCAAACATGGTGGTGCTCATGTCTATCTTCCTCTATTGTAATTAAATGGAGACATATAAATTTCTTCGCCAACTTCAATATCCAAAAGCTGTCGCACTTTCGGAGCCAAAGCCACTTCTTGCCCCCGTACATCAGCCGACGCTAAAGCCACTTTGAACTCGTCCCCCGTTGTGGCAACAAGGCCTTGCTCTTTGTAAGCGGCATCCTTGAATTCGCTGACCTTCAAACGGCGGCCATATTTAATCGGCAAAATTTCAGAGGTGTTGGCGCCATAATGAGGCCCCCCATCGAAAGGATCCACCTCGTCAAGATAACTAAATCCGATGCTTTCAAGAAGATGTTGGGCAGGCTTAGTGGCTTCTCCCACCCGCCCCAAAACAAGGCGCGCCTTGGAATCAAGAAGACACAAATAGATGTCATCTTGCGGGAAAAGACTTTCAATAAATTCTTTATGCGACTGACTTAACAGGTCGGCCTCTTGATATGGCAGACCCGTAAAACGCCTTCCCAGCGCTTCCCAGAATTCGCTGCGACCTTCTTCGGTTAGTGGTGGAGTCAATTCACACAACACCCGCTGTTCAAACTTTTCTGGATGAAGACCCATGTACAAGAAGCGCGACAAACTGATTTGTTTGCCCAGCTTTTCCGGACGGCGACGATAGGACTTGTCGACAAGAAGTCCTCCGATTTCTGTTGGACCGTCGAAATCCAGCTGAAAGCGCAAAACTTGATGAATGAATCCAATGCCTAAATCCTGAGAAAAGTGATCTCTTTTAAAAATCTTGAAGAAACTATGAGGAACCTCTTCCGAGCCGTGTTTAGCGATGACCAGCGAGCTGCCTACGACCATTTTCTCTTCTACATCTTCCACAACAAACAAGTACTCAGCCTGATTCTTGGGAAGTTTTCCCTCAAACGACTGCTGACTGCGATCAATTTTATCACTGATCACTTTTTTATCTCCCGGCAAATTTAGCAAATTAAACTGTTTGGCCAAATCTACCAATTGATTCAAATCATCGTGTTGCGCCGAACGAATGATGAAACTCACAGACAAAACCTTTCTATGATCCTTTTATAAAACTCTACGGCCTTTTCCAAGTCGGCCAAGGCGACGTGCTCTTGAGGCGTGTGCACGTTCCCTTCCCGCTTTCCGGGGCCAAAACATACACATTCAATGCCGACACGAGAAAAAATACTCGCCTCGTTGGTCGACGCTTGAGAAATGGGCTGATCACTTAATCCCATCGCTCGAAGCTCATCCAAGCAGCCCTTCACCAAGATCGAATTCATCTCTGTGCGGAAGGGTTTTTTGTAGTCATTAACTCGAAAGCTGGCTCCATTTTCTTCACACACTCCGCGAAGACGATCCATCCAGCCTTCGTAAATCTCTTGCGTGATGATCGGAGGGATCCTGCATGTTCCCGACAACTGAATGTCATCCTCGTTGGTTCTGACCAATCCGATGTTCAGCGTCGGAGAACTGGGATGAAATTCATTATCTTTATGTTCTAAAAACTCCAACTCCAAAGTTTTTACCGCGCGATAAATATTTGCAATCTTCCGCGAAATCGGGCTTTCCACCGTGGAAACCATGTCAATTTCCAAGAACGCATGGCTGGGCACGGTATTAAAGTTAATTCCACCATCCATCTCCATGATGTTGACGGAATCAGGCAACATCACAATCGCATCCAACATTTTAACAATGGCGCTTTCCCCCAAGTGGGGCACAGACGAGTGAGCCGCCTTCCCGCGGAAAAGTTTTGATTGAGTTGAGGTGCTCTCGCGCAAATTATGCTCTTGGCGATAGTTCATCTCTTCTTCAGAAAAAGGCACACGAATCTCGACACTCGCAAAGCCCTTGGCGGCATTGATGACTTGTAAATTGCTAGGCTCTCCAATCAGAGCCATTTTGGCGGCGATCTTGTTCTTTCGAATAAGCTTCAAGGCCCCTTGCATACCGGATTCTTCACCGAAAGTTCCCACCAACACCGGTGGCAATCTCCAGTTGCGGTTATTTCCAAAAGAAGCCAATGCTTCAAGCTTGCACAAGAAATCAAGCTTCACATCTGCGGCACCTAAACCATGAATTCTTCCGTCGATGATATGTGCATCAAAGGGATTCGCTCCCGTCTCAGTCCAAAGAGAAAACGGTCCCGGATCAACCGTATCTAAGTGTGTTTGCAGCAAGAACTCCGCTCCAGGTCGCTCCTGTACGGGGCGCGCAATCACATTTGCTTGAGGCAAATCTCCGACCACCTCTTCTTGTTCTTCGACGTACAATCCCTTTTGACGACAGAAGGCCGCCGCCCACTTGGCCAAGTCTTTATTGCCATGAGTGGGCGTGCTGTCGATAGAAATAAATTGCCGACAGGCCTCGATAAAGTTCAACTAAACCCCTTCGAGCAAAGTTTTTTCGATGGTCTTCAGAGCGATATCAATATCTTCATCTTGAATAATCGCTGGCACCAAGAAACGCGCACGCACCGGGTCTTTTCCGCAAGGGAATGCAATCACACCATTTTGGAACAGCTTATTTAGGAAAGCATTCACACTCTCTTTTTTTCCATCATGCGGGGTAAATGCGATCATCAAACCCATGCCACCTGCGTCCTGGGCAATGCCCTTGCAAGTTGTTTCATTCAGGCGATTGATGCCATCGATGAAACGTTTGTGAATCTGGTTAATGCGACCATTGGGGCCCAAGAAACCTTCACCTAACATCTCTAACATTTCCATTCCCGCGGCCAATGAAGGCGTTGAACCCGAGAAAGTTCCGGCAATAAGACCGGGCTTGGGATTGTACTCCTCTGTATAAAGAGTGGCTCCAATTTGCGCCGTTTTCGCAATGGTGCAGATGTCGATATACTGCCCGATGTCCAAAGTCTCAAACGCAAAGTATTCACCCGTGCGAGTGAAAGTTTGTACTTCATCTGCCCATACGGCTATATTTTTTGATTTACAGAACTCAAGAAGGGGCACAAAGAATTCGCGCGGAGCCGCCTGATAACCCCCCTCGCCCAACATTGGTTCAAAGCCGAAAACAGAGATATTTCCTTCGTGTTTGGCCACGTGCTCTTTCATCACACTCAATGCTTTTTCGCCAGAGCGTGGGTCTTTTTTGTCATAGAAAGGCACACGCAAAACCTCATGATATTCTGGCAAACCTTGTTTGTAGGCCGGATTGTCTGTCACTTCCGCCATCATGGTTGAGCGTCCCGCGAAAGCGTCTTTAAAACCCATCACAAAACGAGCTGGAGAATTTTTTTGACGAGACAGCTTCAGTGCATTTTCGTTAGCCATGGTTCCGCACGTCGCAATCCATGCATACTTGATGCGGCTTTTTTTGCTAGCCAGTTTCACTATCTTTTCTGTGAAAAGACGATACTCATTATTGGGCTGTAAATTTCCTTGCGTTAAAATGTCTGCCAAAGAACCGCGAACGGCAGCCGCAATCACGCGAGGATGAGCGTGACCCATCAAATGAATTCCGATTCCATTGATCAAATCCAACTTCACGCTGCCATCTTCAAGCTCTACATAAGGACCGCGTCCCGCGCCCGTCCCCATGTAGGGGTAATGCAAAGGACGACCCCGGAATTGTCCTGTGGAATCGATTTTTTGTTTTCCGGCGTCTTTGAACTCATCTAGAGGTGCGCGCATTCCTGATATCTGCGAATTGAGTTTTGTCACTTCACCCACAAGATCTTGAATCAGGGTTTTAACTTTTTCGGATTGCTGTATCTGATGACCAACAAGAGAGCTCATAATACCTTTCGCGGGTCCAAGAATGAGCAGGACCCATTGTTATTTGAAATGCCAGGCTAGTTTACTCCTCGCCCAGGACTAAGACAAGACACGTGGTAGACACGGAAAGACTTTTATCTGTAAACTTGAAGGGCTATGTCGAAATTGAAATCTCTCTCTGTGTTCTTTCTATTTCTTGTTTTGCCCGCTCTGGTCGTGGCTCAGAGCGAATCTGCCGCGGACCTTTTCAAACAAGGAACTCAAGCTTATTTGGCAAAAGACTATACCAAGGCTCATTCACTTTTCTCGGCATCACTAGACAAAGATCCTGATAATGCGATGACTCTGACCAACCTGGCCTTGGCTGAATTTCAATTGGGAAAAAAACCTCTTTCGATTGGCCTTCTGCGCAAAGCCCTGGCTCAGGACCCCGAGCTTCCCACCGCTCATGCCGGACTCAAGTTTGCGCTTTCACAGCTACAAGTGAAAGACGTCCCTCACCAGATTGAAACCTACGAGACTTTAAGAGCGAAACTTCTCCAACCCGTCCCTCTATTTGCGTATTTAGTTTTGTCAGCTCTCACCTTTTTTGCCGCGGGCTGGTCTCTTATTTCCTACATTGGGCGCCGCAAGAAGGCTCTCAATGAAGAGCGCTCTCTGCCGCCGTTTCCTACGATTGGTTTATTTTTGACTCTCGCTTTTGTTATATTTACAGGGCTTTTAGCTTTGAAAATCTACGACGCGACGGTGTTGAGAGGGACCATCATCGAAGAAAAGGTTTCTTTGCAAACAGCCCCCGGGGACAATCAGGTCGCAATTCTTGATCTTTACGGTGGTTTAGAAGTGATCGCCCATAAAACCGAGGGGGATTGGGTCCAAGTGACGTACCCCGGTTCTCTCACGGGATGGATTAAAAAATCCTCTCTACTGATGACGCGTTGACAGCAGGACCTAGACCAAAATATGATTTACTCCTATGCTAAAAACGCTCCGAGTCATAACCATCCTCGCAGCCCTGGGACTTTTTGTTTCTGGTTGCGCCAGCACTGAGAAAAACTCCAACACGCCGGAAGGTGCTTTTGCTATTGCCGAAGAGTATGACCAAGGCGAACGCTATGAAGAGGCGATTCGCCGTTATACGGAAGTAAAAAATAAATTTCCGTACAGCAACTTCGCCACCAAATCAGAGTTGGCGATCGCTGATGTGTATTACAAACAAGAATCCTACGCCGAGGCCCAAGTCTCTTATCAGATGTTTAAAGAGCTTCATCCCACGGTCCCACAATCTGATTACGTTCAGTTCCGCATCGGCATGAGTTATTACAATCAACTGCCTTCCACGATTGATCGCGATTTAACTTTGGCTAACGATGCCATCCTCAATCTATCTGAACTTATTAAGAAATATCCGAACTCAACCCATGTCGCCGAAGCCAAAGAAAAACGCAGTGCTGCGATAAAAATGCTGGCGGAAAAAGAAGAGTACATCGCGGATTTCTATTTCAAACGCAAAATTTTCGACAGTGCTTTAGGGCGTTATGAGGGGCTTTACAACAACTTCCGAGGTCTTGGTTTTGATGCCAAAGCTCTTTCACGCGCGGCCATCTGCGCGCAAAAGATCGGCGACTCTCCGAAGGCGAAAAAATATCAGCAGGTCTTAGCCCGTGAGTTCCCTGGCAGCAAAGAATTGAAAGACGCCGAAAAGGAGATCAAGTAATGAATGCTCTTCACGACGACATGCTCTCAGAAGCAAGAGGGTATTTCATCAATGGCAACTACAAAATGGCAGAGCCCATCTTGAATCAAATGTTGCTGCAAAATACTCGCAATCCCGAAGTCTATCAAATGCTGGCGACAATCTTTTATGATAAGGGCCAGTTCAGCAAGGCCATTAAAACATTCCGTCGTGCTTTAGAAATCGATCCAACATATACGGATGCCAGCGTTGGGCTTTCCATCATCTTGAATGATCTTGGTAAGTATGATGAGGGAAAACAAGTCTTTCTGGATGCCCAAGTTCAGCTTGAGAAAAAATCCGGCAAACAAGATCCTTTCGTCGACGAAAAGCTGGCCTCCAAGCACGAAGAGTTGGCGGATCTTTATTACCAATACAAACGTTATAACGAGGCCCTTGAGCAGCTTTTAAAGGCGCAAAAACTTTCCAGCCGCAAAGCGGAAGTCACTTTGCGTATTTCTGAAGTGTATGTGCAATTAGGCCAAGCAGATCGCGCCATCAAAGATCTAAAAGCTTTGATTCGCGAATATCCCCACCTTATTCCAGCTCGCCTAAAGCTTGGGGCTATCTATTACAACTCAAACAATATTGCTGAAGCGACCGAACAGTGGGAGAATATTCTTATTCGGGACCCACAACACCCCGAGGCCTTGCGCTATCTGAAGATGGCTCAAGCCGCAGGCATCACTTCCATCGACTTGTAATAGAGGCGCAACATGGCACAACTTAAAGAACAAATGGTTCCATTCTTAACTAGCGAAGAAATCAACGAAGTTGTT
>JANJTG010000413.1 GCA_024711265.1 Bdellovibrio sp.
CTCGCCCTCGCCCTCGAGCGCCACGCCACCAGCAAGATCGCCAGCCTCGACGACCTCGAACACGTCGCCACCATGGGCTTTCGCGGCGAGGCACTGGCGGCGATCGCCGCAGTGGCGCGCACCACCCTCACCAGCCGCGCCGCAGGCGCCGCCCACGCCTGGCGCATCGATGGCGACGAGCGCAGCCTGGCACCGGCGGCGCTCAACCAGGGCACCGTGGTGGACGTCGCCGACCTGTATTACAACACTCCGGCGCGACGCAAGTTCCTCAAGCGCGAAGCCACCGAGTACGCCCATTGCGACGACATGTTCCGCCGCGTCGCCCTGGCACGGCCCGAGATCGGCCTGCAGCTGTCGCACAACGGCCGCGTCATCCACCGCCTGCCCCCTGGCTCCGTCGCCGCGCGGGTGGCGGCGCTGATGGGCGACGACTTCCTCCAGCATGCGCGCGAAGTGACGGCCGATGCCGGCCCCCTGCGCCTGACCGGCTTCGCCTCGCTGCCGGCCTACTCCCGCAGCAGCCGCGACGCGCAGTATTTCTTTGTCAATGGCCGCTTCGTCCGTGACAAGCTGCTGACCCATGCGGTGCGCGAAGCCTATGCCGACATCCTGCACGGCAGCCGCCACCCGGCCTACGCGCTGTTCCTCGACATCGATCCTGCCGGGGTGGATGTCAACGTCCATCCGGCGAAGATCGAGGTGCGCTTTCGCGAAGCACGCGCGGTGCATCAGTTCGTCTATCACGCGCTCGAGCGCACGCTGGCGGAATCCGGTGCGGGGTTCGCCATCCCCCCGCAAGGCCGCGCCCGGGCGGACGGAGCACGGGCGGACGAAGGCCATCCGGACGGCGGGCCGGGTGCGGGAACTCCCGCCGCCTCGCCGCCCGCCGCCCGTCCGCCGGCGCACGGCTGGCCGGCGGCCGCCGCGCAGCAGGGCCGGCTGGCGATGGAGCCGGCCAGCCGCGCATACTTCGACTTCGCCGCCGGCGCCCGCCCTGCGCCCCCCGTCGGCCCGCCCGCGAGCGCCACCGCGGAAAACCCGCGGGACAGCGAATGGCGCAGCACCGGAAGCACGCCCCCGTCCTCGCTCGCGAGCGGCGGCTCGCCCCCGCTCGGCTTCGCCCTCGCCCAGCTGCACGGCATCTACATCCTCGCCCAGAACAGCGCCGGCCTGGTGCTGGTGGACATGCACGCGGCCCACGAGCGCATCCTCTACGAAAAGCTCAAGACCGTGCTCGACGGCCGCCCAGCGGTGCAACGCCTGCTGATCCCGGCGGTCTTCTCGGTGGGGGCGAAAGACCTTGCCGCTGCCGACGAGTGCAGCGAAGTGCTCGCCGCCATGGGGTTCGACGTCGGCGCCGCCGGCCCGCAGGAGTTGGCGGTGCGCAGCGTCCCGGCCTTGCTCGCCTC
>JANJTG010000114.1 GCA_024711265.1 Bdellovibrio sp.
GATACACGATATAGGCTTGCCGTCCTTTTTGAAGCTGCTCAAGCATGAACTGCAAAGCCTGAGGACGCTTACTTTCATAGGTCACACGGGTCTGAATCGGACTGCGACCGGCGGGCATCTCATCAATAATAGAAACATCCAAGTCACCATAAACCGTCATCGCCAAGGTTCGCGGTATGGGGGTCGCGGTCATCACCAAAAAGTGGGGGGAATTGCCTTTGTTTTTAAGAACCCCCCGCTGCTCCACTCCAAAACGATGCTGTTCATCGATGATAACAAGGCCCAGGTTGGCGAACTGTACTTCATCTTCAATCAAAGCGTGGGTTCCGATAATCAAATCCACCTCCCCCGCCTGAAGAGTCGCCAGAACCTGTTTTCGTTCCGCTGTTTTTGTTTTTCCGACCAATAAAGCCAAACGAAGTCCGAGGGGTTCTAAAACCTTCTTAGCATTTTTGAAGTGTTGTTCGGCGAGAATTTCTGTGGGCGCCATAAGGCAGGATTGATAACCACTTTCTGCGGCATAAACCGCCGCCATAAAGCTCACCAATGTCTTTCCGCTTCCCACATCCCCCTGAACCATGCGGTGCATGGGGTGAGGTTTTTCAAGATCCGCCTTGATCTCACTAAAGACCCTTTTCTGAGCGCCGGTCATCTCAAACGGCAAAGATTGAAGCAAACCTCTGAGTTTTTCACCCTTGTTTTGAATCTGCGGAGCCCCTTCTTTTTGGAATCCCGTTTTGCGCGAAGCCAAATACAGTTCTAGCCAAAAGAACTCATCAAAAATGATTCTTCTTTGAGCGGCACTTTTAAACTCGGCATACTCCCCGGCCTTATTGAGATCGGGAAAATGAATTTCCTTAAGGGCGTCTTTGCGCGGCTTCAGTTGATACTTTTCCAAAATCCACTTTGGTAAAGCTTCGGCGGGCCACTCTTCAATTTGCGCGAAGGCCTGACGAACCAGTTTCATGATTTTAGCCGTGGCCAGCCCCTCAATTTCCGTATACAGAGGGATCAACGCATCTTGCGTTTCTTCGTCCGGCTCGATATCGCGAATATCGGGATGGTGAAACTCAATACGCCCCCGATACTCGATCACTTTCCCCACCACGCGCACATCGGTGAAAGGCTTAAAGCGTTCAAAATATCCCTTGTACGGGACGCGGAAGTACTTGCAATGGATCTGTCCTGAAGAATCACGTACAACCACGTCATACATTTTTCGCGACGATCGGCCCATATTGATACTATGAACAGCCACCACCTGCGCTTTAATGCTAACGATATCATTCACTTTGAGACTAGCGATGTTCCGAGCTGCCCTCTGATCCTCATACGCTCGAGGATAGAACTCAAAGAGGTCTCCCAAAGTCTTTAATCCCTTCCGAGAGAAGAGATCACCAAGCTTGGGGCCGACTCCTTTAAGGTACTGAATGGAGGTGTCTAGACGAAGGGCCATGGTCTTCGATTATTCAGGATTTTGTTTCTAAGTCAATGTATCCATGGCAGAATTTTAGTATGGATTCGTCATATTTCCGTATTCGCCTGAGCACCATCCGCCCTGATAAAGTGACTAGCTTCAACATCTATGTGTACGTAGATCAAAAGTATCTTTTGTATTTACGCGAAGGCGATCGCCTTTCGGATGGAAAAATCAAAGCGTTGCACGGTAAAGACACCGGCGATTCCTTCTTTGTGAAAGTCGAAGACAAACAAAAATACCGCGACTGGGTTCGTGAAGAAATGAACTCGGATCTTATTGATCCTTTTGAAAAAGCTAAAATTCTGCGCGAATCTTCCGTCGCCTTGATGGAAGATCTTTTTGAAAATCCGGATGTCAACAAAGCTCTGGATGACTCTCGCCCGATCATTAAAGATTTTATCGATCTGATGGAAAATGCACCCGAAGCGATGGGCTTTATGATTTCCTTATCCGGACACGACTTCTACACTTACAACCACTCTTTGGATGTCAGTATTTATTCTTTGGGCCTGGGAAAAGCTCTGGGTTATGATGCGCCTACTTTGGAAGAGTTGGGTGTCGGAGCCCTTTTTCACGACATCGGAAAGCGCAATGTCAGCTTAGACATTCTCTGCAAAAAAGGGGGGTTGAGTGATGCCGAGTGGGAGCAAATGAAAATGCACCCTCAGTATGGCCTGGTCATTTTAAACAACCACCCCAACATCAGTGACGCGATCAAAGCCGCCTGTTTTGAGCACCATGAATCTTGGATTGGCAATGGATATCCTCAACAAATTGTGGGTGAAGAAATTCACCCCTTCGCACGCATCGTCGCGATCACAGATACCTATGATGCTATGACAACGCAACGATCTTACAATGTCCCTATGGCTCCTGTTGATGCGGTGACGATGATGAAGGAAAAGCTTGCGGGACGTTATGATCCCGATATGCTTAAAGCCATGTACTCCGTGCTCTTTAAGATCAAGGTGGCTTCATGAGGCTTGCGATCCAAACACTGGCTCTGATCATCAGCACCCCTCTGATCGCCCTAGCGCTTGAACCCTCCAATCCTGCCGGATTCTGCGATCGTTTTATTGGCGACGCCGACATAGAACTCTGCAAAACCCGCACAGAAAAAGACGACGTCGACTGGTATGCCGCTACGGTGTGCAACCTGCAAAATGACGACAAAGCCTTTTGGATCTGCTGGGACAGCATTAAGGGAAAAGGCTTTAACCCTCAGGCCCTTGAAAAATGCGGAGAAACGCAAGACTTCTCTGACGAACAACGGCAAAGCTGTGTCAATGCCGCTCATAACGGCAGAAAGCCCGCCTCCCACAACGAGGGGCTTTATCAACCTCTCAAACTCAAAAGCAAAAAGAAATAACCGACGACCTCTCAGAATCGGAACTCAAAATCTTAACAAAACCCTAACTATCGCAGGGATCTAAATCAGGCATATTCGGCTCAACTTTTATTTTTCTTGAAAGAGGGCCTCATGAAGATGTTATTACTTCTCTTTTCAACGATCCTATCAACAAACGCCTTCGCCGCTTATTCAATGAACGACTGCTCTGCTGATGCTGAAGGTTATCTTGTTAAATTGGGATACACCCAGCCTGCTGAGCTTATGGGTGATACTCCCGAAGGGATTCAAATTTATCACGTCCAAGTCAATCAACACGGCGGGGACGCTGCCTACGAAGTGATTGTTGATTCTAGCTGCGATTACATCTCTCATCGCCTGCTATGGAGCGAATAGGACTATCCAAAGCGTCCGGTGATATAATTTTCAGTGCGAGGATCCTTAGGATTGGTATAGACCTGATCACTGGCCCCAAACTCAATCAAGTCCCCCAAATACATAAAGGCCGTG
>JANJTG010000440.1 GCA_024711265.1 Bdellovibrio sp.
GCGGCGCCTGAGCAAGGAATCAACGATGACGATCGAGGCGCCCGTCGACGCCGTTCCCTCCCACTCCGTCGGCCTCCATCGCCGTCGCAGCGCCGCTGCGGCTGCCGGTTCGCCCATCACCCACCTCACCCGCCTCGCCGCCCTGCCTGTTTTCATGTGCGGTTTCCGTCCCTTCTTTCTCGCCACCGCGGTGTACGGCGCGCTGCTGGTGCTGGTCTGGCTCGTCTTTCTCGGGACGGGCGGCGCGCTGCCGGCGGTTGCGGGCGGTGCGCTGGTGTGGCACGCCCATGAACTGATGTTCGGGTTTGGGCTGGCGGCGCTGGCGGGCTTCGTGCTGACCGCGGTGCCCGAGTTCACCGCCACGCCGCCCTTCGGCCGCGGTGTGGCACTGCTGTGCGTGCTGCTGTGGGGTGCGGCGAGGGTGGCATTCTGGCTGTCGCCTCTGGCAGGGGACGTGGCGGGGCCGGTGCTTGCGGCGTTGTTCGAAACCGGTTTTGCCCTCGTCCTGCTGGGACGGGTCGTCCCCCGCCTGTGGCGGGATCCGGAACGGCGCCAGCTCGGTTTTCTGTGGGGACTGGCGGCGATGGTGGCGATGGTCGCCGGTTTCCACTTCGATGTCGTGCGCGGGCTTTATCCGATGCGCTGGCTGCTGGCGGCGGTGGGGGTGATGATGACGCTGATCGTGGTCGCGATGAGCCGGATCTCGATGCGCATCGTCAATGATGCGCTCGATGTCGAACGCACGCGGCGCGCCGCCGGCAGCGCCGGGCGGGACGCCGACGAGGATCTGCCCGCCTATCGCGCCCGCCCGCCGCGGCGCAACCTGGCGATCTTTGCGATCGCGCTGTACACCGTGGCCGAATTCGCCCTGCCGCAGTCGGCGATCGCCGGCTGGGTGGCGCTGGCCGCGGCCGCGGCGGTGCTCAACCTGCTCAATGACTGGCACGTCGGGCGCGCGCTGCTGACGCGCTGGGCATTCATGCTTTACGCGGTGTATTGGCTGCTGGCGCTCGGCTACGGGCTGATCGGGGTGGCGCGACTCGGGCTGCCGATCGCCGCCAGCGCCGGCCTGCATCTGCTCACCGTGGGGGCGATGGGGCTGTCGGTGTTCGCCGTGTTGTGCATTGCCGGCCGCACCCATGCAGGCTATCCGCTGGATCTGCGGCCCTGGGTCGGAGTGGCGGGCATGCTGATCGGGGGGGCGGCCCTGCTGCGGGCGGCGGCGGGGTTTCCCGGGGTGCCGGCGCCGGC
>JANJTG010000171.1 GCA_024711265.1 Bdellovibrio sp.
TAATTCTGTTTCTCATCCAAACACTAGCTTTTACGCTATTGTTTGTTCGAATTTATTTTTTGAAATTGTGATAACTAATTACTCAGTTATCAAAGAGCCCAAAAATCTATCATTCTAGCTATTCAGTTTTCAAAGAGCGAATCTTGCTCGTCGTTAATATTTCGTAGCGACGAGGTAGAGGTTTTATCGAAAGCTTGAAGCCTTGTCAATACCCTCTCAAACATTTTTTCGAAAAAATTCAAAAATAAATTCTTTCGAAAAAATCCTCGCAAATCAGCCCCCCTATGGAGCAACCCCATCCTTACATTTGAATACAAATCAAATAGTTAGGCTTAGAATCAGTTTGGCGACCAAACGTATCGGCGAAGGAAGCACGATTTATAAGGGCAAAGTGGCCATAGCGCAAGTTTTTTTATTTGCTTAGTAGCTCAGCGCGCACTAAGGCGCCATTTGCTATGCTTATAAGCATATTGGCGATTTTCCATGTAAGACTTCCAGCAAATGCCGACTTTGTAGGCAAAAAAGCCCCTGAAACAGCCTTAGGTAAACAATCTGATATTTCTCCTGAAGACCTATTTTTTTCCAGGAACTTCTTGGCCACTTTGCGCTTCATCCAACAAATCTCCATGATAGTGCAGAATAAGACTTCCTCCTTTCAGCAAAGGAATCGTTTTCTCCGCGACAGAAAGGGAGACCGCCGGGCACCCCCAACTGACGCCAAGACGTCCGCGAGGCTTTTTTGTGGCGGGATCAATTGAACTTATGAAGTCCTCGCTCGCATACCAAGCTCCATGCATAACGATGTCGCGATTGTAGGCTTGATCATTTGAACGCTGCAGACCGTACATTCTCAAGGTCTTACCATAAGAGCCCTGATAAACCTCTCCCGTCAGATAAAAGCCCAAAGACGTCTGACGAGAATCCTTTCTATTGCTAAATCTATACGCGTAATCACTGCGACCACTCCCCACACCATGAGAGGTGTAGTACTTCTGGACAGAGCCTGTGCGAAGATTAATAAGATAGAAACGCTTTTGCGTCGAAGGGGCCGAGTAGTCGATAATAGCCACGTGCTGTGGACTGCCCAGAGCAACTTTTTTAGAACTGCGATTTCGCTTGTCCTCATCGCAAGGCTTCACATCTTCAGGATCTTTCCCGTCACACGTATAAGTGTCTTGGTTGAAACTGCGTCCCTTATTTTCGTATAGAAATTTTGTCATTCTTGAAAGGGCATCTATAGGCACACCTTGAGAGAGAATCTTTTTTGCAATCAAAGTGGAGGACTCTGCCTTCGCAGCGAGAGACACCCCCATCACGCCAACACCTAAAATGAAAGCTAACAACAAACGCATAGGTTTCCTCCCACTCAAAGGATTGTATAGCCCCTTGAGCGCAAGAAGGAAACTGTCAGGATATTTGACATAGAAAAAAAACACGTCTCAGAACGATCACTTCGACCGATGACCGTAATAACTCCAAAACTTAGGAAGACACAGCGCCGTCGCAATCACTGCAAAAGCACATATGATGCCTCCGCCACTAATGCTCACTGGAACTGAATACTTCGCGGCCATCCAGCCGGCACGAGCGTTGCCCAAAAGAGGGCCCGACATATAGGAAATCATTTCGATACCAGACAGACGCCCCCGCAACTCATTGGGAACTGTCTCATTCCATATAATACCGCGAAAAAGACCGCTCATCATGTCCGCAGCCCCCGCCAACCCCAGAAACAGAAGGGCCAACCAAAGCTTTTCGGAAAATCCAACCCCAATAATAAAAACCGCCCACAACGCCGCAGCGATGACCACGGCTCTTCCGTGATGGGCGACTTTATTGGTCCACCCACTAAGAACCGTCATCACCAAAGAGCCCACGGCCATCGCCGAGAACAGGAAGCCCGCCGCAGAGGCACCTCCCCATTGTTCTGACATTGACGGAAACAGAGCTACCGGAAAGGCGAAGACCATCGCCACGATATCTATCACGTAGGTCCCAATAAGTTCGGGTTTTGAGAGTGCATAATTTAAGCCCTCACGCGCCTCAACCCACGCTGAACGAACCGATTTTTCGGGGTCTGGCATTGATGACATCATCGACAACGCCACATACGCCGCAATAAAGGTGATCAAATCAAACAAGAAAGCGCCCTTAACACCAAAACTTGCTATTAGAACGCCGCCCAAAGCAGGGCCTACAATCGCGCCGGCTGCATAGCGAAAACTCCCGAGGGCCCCAATCGCAGCGTAGTGCTTTTTGTCGACAAGTTTTTGAGTGAGGGCGTCCATGGCCGGACGATGAAAGCCGACGACAGATTGAAATAACGCAACCAACACAAAAATAAGAGGAAGAGAAGGTTTGCTACTCCACGCATTGAGTGTCAGACCCAAAATGAGGAGACTCATCAGAAATTCGGAGACGAGGAGCAGCCTTCTTCGATTGAGCCGATCAGCATAAGTGCCTCCCAGTATGCCGAAGATAAGGACTGGCAAAAGCTGCACAAGCCCTAACATCCCCACCAACCAATTATCTTTAGTTAACTCGTAAACTTGATACGGGATCGCAACGTAGCTGACCATACTTCCAAGAAAAGAGATCATTTGACCAAAATAGAGAAGACGATAATCACGATATTCTTTAAGGGGCGCCAGATTCAAAAACATAGAAAGAATCTAATGCGAAGAAAAACTTATGTCAGCTACGAAAACGCGAAAGAATGTCCTCAACAACCGTCTCGACAGAGACCCCGCGGGTCATACCCAACTTCTGATTAACGACCAGCGAGAGACGATGTGGGGGACAGAATCGATAACATGAGGATGTTTCTAGGGACCATTCAATGTCGGGTTTTTTCGCACGCAAAAGTTCAAGGACACTATGCAAAAACTCTTTCTTGATCTGCCCCAGGTCCTCACCAGAACTCTCAACAGATCGAGCAATGCATCCTGAACAAATCTCAATATTTTGCTTCACGAAAACCTCTCGCCTTTCTTAAAACCACATTCCTCCATGGGCCCCGATCACTCCCCCGACAAGGGCGACCAAGCCCACCGCCAATAAAAGGTAATGCAACCTTTGGAGAAGCTGCAAAGTTCCCTTGGGATCCTTCTGGGCGCGTTGATGCAATAGCTTATGAATGACGATCGGCTCAAGCACAAAAAGCATCAAAGAGAACATAGCCCAAGCCAGAAGCATCGCCCACAACCACCAAGTATTCAACAATCGCGCCCAAGTATCTGTCACCCAAAGCATCGCCAAACCCGAGATCAGAGCCAACTGAGTAGTGATCTTCGCCTGATTTCCAAAGCGATGTTCAAGTTTTTCAAAGGTCTCATAATCCCCGCCCCCTTTACGTAAAGCCGGAATCAAAACCAACGTAACAAACGCGACCCCGCCGATCCACAGAAGAACAGAAAGAACGTGAACTCCGCGCCAAATCGCATAATAGTTAAGATTCATATCTATCCTCCCGCGTAAAAATGGGTCAAAAAACTGGAGATTATTTAAAGTTCATCCTAAAGTGATATCTAAAGAATTCAAATAATTCTTTTCCCTTATCCACTACAGATCATATTCTTTCAAGAGGATGTTCTTATGTTTGTTGTAACCGTCACTTACCTTAAACCTCTCAACGAAGTCGATGAATACTTAGCGTCCCACCGTGAGTTTTTAAAGCTGGGGTACGAAATGAAATTGCTCCTTGCTTCAGGATCGCAGATTCCTCGCACAGGAGGAATTATCTTGGCGCGCGGGAATGACAAGAAAAAGCTTTTGGACTTCCTTGAAAACGATCCATTTAAAGTCAACGGCATTGCCTCTTATGAGGTTGTTGAGTTTAATCCCGCTTTATTTGCTCCGGAGATGGCGGAGCTTGTAAAGTAAAAGAAGCCCCCCCCCAAAAAAAAACTTTTTGTCGTCACAGTAACCCAACTCACAGGTAATCAAACACATGAGAACAAAAATATCGCGCACCCTTCTCGTCACAACTTTCACTTTCATCTCGGCCCTTACTTCGGTTTTTGCATCAACCTCCGTCCCTCCGACGCTGATTGCACAGAGTTTTTCGTCAAATCCCGACGCCACCACTCTGGATGAGATGAAGAAGGTCACTTTCACAGGGCGCCTTAAGACGAATTGGCCTTGGAATCGACAGATCCTTGAAGTCAAACTGAAGCCCTCCATGGATCCCCTTATTATTCGCGCCAAGAATACGGGAGGCGATAAGATTGAGCTGACCTTAGAAACGCCATCGAGTTATCCCGCTGGCCTAGCAAAACCTAAAGTTCTGCTTGAAAATAATGAGATCACTTTGACTGTTGCTAATTGGGACATCCTCACAAATAAAGAAGCGCAAGTCAGCAGTCGTATCAAGAACACTCTTGATAATACCTACTCCCCGTGGGTCAGCTTCCCCAATGTCGTTCTACCTCTTGTTATTTACCGCTCAGAATACAATCTTGCTAAGATTCTCAAAAACTCTAAGACTGACGAACTCCTAACCTTAGAAAAATGGATGACTCGCCTGCTTGATGAAGCTGTCAAGCCCGCAGGCACTGAGGCGATGTTCGCACTTCGTATAGAATATAGCTATGACGTGATCCAAGGTCCCGACGAACTTGAAGTACGATTGCCAGTTCTTTTGATTCCGTCGGCCAAGATGACAAGTCAAACTGCAGCGGCTATTGCCACACAGATGGAAAATTGGTTTCACCTGAACAATCCCTCAAAAGAAAACGGCGCTTTTGTTATGGATTTGAACCTCTTCATCACTTCCCCGAATGAAAAATCATATGCGCCGATCTTCGATACGGACACTTTGTCTTTAGAGCTCAAAAATATCAAACTCTAATCAAGAAGAAAACTCTAGCCCCCTGTTTAAGAGGGGGCTATGCGAAGACCAGCCCTCAAAAACTGCGTGTCTCAAACCGTGTCGAAGCTTTGCAAGAAACCGTTCGTCAAAGCATGGTCTGACGGAGAAAATCTATTCTTCGACTCCGAGAAGCTTCATCAGAGTTTGTGCATCTTGAGGAGCTCGCACCTTCACATCATTGTCAAAATAAACAAAGACATCCCGCCTACGTCCATCACTTTTGGAATCGAGAATATTTAATGAGTCCTTAGGGCTTCGCCCCTGACGCCAGAGTTGAATACGCTGGGCCCACAAACGCAGCGTCGCCGTGTCGTATCCATTAACATAGATTTCTTGATCACCATGGAGGCGCAGATACAGAAAATCACTGGTGACATCCTCCATGTAGGGCCATTTTCCGGCGGTGTCGGCAAAAACCAATGCGATATTGTATTTTCGAAGTAACCTTATAAAGTCAGGATTTTCGAAGGAATGATGGCGCACTTCCATGGCATGACGTAAGGGCCGCTTCGAACGACGGATAGAGGTGGGATAGTCTAGTTGAAATCGGTCCGAAGAGTTCGCAAGTTTTACGGCGTCAGCAAAAGTTCGAGGCAAGAGTTTAAAAAAATCTTCGAGACGGTCTTCATGAAAAGGAAAATTAGGCGGAAACTGCCACAAAAAAGCGCCCAGCTTGTCAGCCAGAAACAGGACCCCCGACGCAAAAAAATTCGCCAATGGAGTTTCAATATTTTTCAAGCGACGAACATGCGTGATGTATTGGGGCCCTTTGACTGAAAAACAAAAGTCCTTAGGGGTTTCATTAAACCAGCGCTGATAGGTCTCAGGTTTTTGATAATGATAAAATGAACTATTGATCTCGATGGAATTAACCTGTCGACTGGCGAAAAAGAGCTCCTTCTTTTGAGGCAAATCCTTCGGATAGAAGACCGCCCGCCATGGAGAATAAACCCATCCTGAGATCCCTATTCTTAGATCCATTTTCCCACTTTAGCAAAGCCAGGAGCAAAAGCCGCAATATTAAGAACACGTCTGCCAACTCACAAGATGCCATATGTCCGCATGTCCACTGATCATTCGCGGCACTTGCGCAACGTCTTTACGTCTATATTGAGTTTAAATCGAGTTTTAGAAATGGAATAGTTTTCGCAATGTGCTCTTTCTGAATCAGTCTTAATGATTTTAAAAAATAAGGAGTCCCCATGACCAAGAAAAGCATCTTCTCAACCCTCGCTGGAGTTTTATTAATGTCCTCAGCGGTCTCAGCTCAACCCCTGGTTTGCGCCCTCAAAGTTAAAACCCACGGCGCAACCCAATGTGAGGCAAGCATTATTGGGGCACTAGGAGCTAATATGGCCCTTCAGACCAATAATAAAATCAACGTCTTTAGTACGGTTGCTATGACTGATAATGAACATCTGGAGCAACATATCCGCTTTGAAGAAAAAGGGTCTCTCGATCTGCTTTCATCTTCATCTCTTTTTACATCTATTGGATCGTTCACTGTTCTTGAGGCAAAAGGCTTGGACGCTCGCCTTCGCTGCATGCCGTTCACAGGGACGGAAGAGACAGCTAAGAAGCTTATTTGTCAGTAGTTTCTGGGCAGGAGCTATTAGTCTCGGTGTAGATCGGTAGATATAAAGCCCCACGTAATACCCACTGCGCGCCCAAAAAAAACGGGGCGCGCTCTTACTTCGTCCCCTTGGAACTCGTTGTGGATGTTCCTTCTAAGAGAGGACTCCCTTTTCGCTGGGCTCGTTGGCTGGCCGCTTCGATTTGATTCCACTGAGAATCAAGAGCCTTCTGAACCGCCTCACCCCATTTTGTCGCATCTTGTGGCCCATAGTGAATACCATCGGAGTTGCCTTGGGGGTATTTGGTCAATCGAGCTGAGTCGATGTAGATACAATCGTTTTTTTCAACGATAGTTTTGATTTCTGCGATTCCTTTCAGAAGATTTTTCTTAAACGGATCACGAGCCAAATCTGGAGGACCAATCCACACGCACTGAGATCCACCTTTGCGAGCGTGCTGAATCATCTTTTCAATATGCACTTTTTCACGCTGGATATTACCTTCACTGGCTAGAATGTTTGTACCGAGAGAGATCACGGTCACATCGGGTTTCAGAGTGTCAAACTCTTCGCTGAAGGAATTCATTTGATGACTTTTTACCCGAATTTCTTTGTCGACGGATTGTCGGCGCCAATACCCGCAATTAGTAGTCTTAAAATTTCCCTTGTCGGTGGTCCACGTCGAGGGAGATGATCCGCAGCTTGAAATCGACAGAACTTTAGGGGCTCGAGTTCGCAGATATTTATCCAAGACCTTTCCAAAGTTACCATACGAATGAGAGTCCCCCACGAAGAGGACCTTGCTAACAGCCCCTTCAGAAGCGGCTTGGGATGACGACATAGTTAAAAACAGAATGAAGGCAATAAAAGCGGAATTCATGTGCTCCCTAACGCAGACACCAGTCTCTCGGTTATAAGTTCGCCTCTTGATCTTCTTCGGAACTCCATTCTAGCAGAGACAGCTCGGAGGTCTTTTTCCAATCTACATTTACTCTTTTGAGAATACGTATTGACACTTCATCACCACTGATTGTCCAAAGGAGGGTGTCGCCTTTTGCGATCTTGAGAGCTTTTCGGACTCTGGCTGGAATTGTGGTTTGATTTTTCTTCGAGGCTTTTGAAGTTGCACCGGCTTTTCCCATGGGTTGCTTTGCTCCAGTCTCTCTAGATGTTTTGCAAAATGCTATTTCTTAAGCATAAAAAACAAAAGAATCCTTGTCGAATCAGTACTTAAGATTCCCCTTAATCCATGCTTTAAGCCAGGTATCACGAGCAGGGCCGGGGTCAGAATCCCCCCCGGCCTTTTTGTTTTACGCGTGCTCGTATGTCCTTACTGATCTGTTTCCACCGTTTGCGTTCTTCGACAAACTTCTGCGGATCATTTTTCCGCTCCTGATGAGACACTTCCCTTTGCAACTTCAAGTAACTCTCCCATCTGTCCTCCTGCAGATCTCCACTTTCTAAGGCCTCTCGAATGGCACACCCAGGCTCACTTTGGTGGGCACAGTCATTAAAGCGACAAGAATTTGCTAAGGCGACAATGTCTTCAAAAAGACCTTGCACACCCTCCTCTTGATCCACTAAAGCCAACTGCCTCATTCCCGGCGTATCCATCAAAAGAGCGCCCTCAGGTAAACGATACAACGAGCGCGACGTCGTTGTATGGCGCCCTCGATCATCGTCCTCTCTGGCATTTTGAGTTTTAATGATGTCTTCACCCAAAAAGAAATTCGTCAAAGTGGACTTCCCCACCCCCGATGATCCCATCAACACGACCGTTTTTCCGGGCTTCAGATAAGTTTTTAAAACTTCACACGTGGAAGGTTCAAAGACACTGACCCCGTGAATAGGAACACCCACATAGGTATCAGCCAGCTCTTGGAGCAAAGACTCTGCATCGCCAGCCAAGTCCCTCTTACTTAAAACCAAAACAGGCAAAGCTCCGCTGTCCCACGCCATACTTAAATAGCGATCCAGGCGCTTTAGGTTCATGTCCCGATTCATGGACGTGACAATAAAGACCACATCCATGTTAGCCGCAACCACTTGTACGCCTTCACCAGGGTCTTTGCGATAAAAACACGATCGACGCCCTAGCACATTCTGAATGAGGGCCCTATCCTGATGTTCTTCATTTTTACACACAACCCAATCACCTACTGCAGGATAACTTCCCGACGACTGCTCATGATCGTGACGAAACCGCCCCGAAAGCTGCGCCCAAGAACTGTCTTCTTCCGCAAAAGCCACGCGATAGAGGTCGCGCTCTTGCCCGACCACCCGACCGACTTTGAGGTTTTCATTTGTTAAATCTAGTTGTTGTTCAAAAAATACGTCCCATCCCAATGGAATGAGGTTTGAATATAAATTCACGCAATAACTCCAAATTTATTGTTAAAAAAATAAAGCGGAGCTCTCGTGGATTTTAAATTGAAATGCTTAAAATAAAATTAAGACTGAAACCCAAGAGAGCTGTTGTTTGATTTAAAGATTGTGACAATCATAAGCCCTCCTTGTTATGGCGTAGAATAATTCAATACTACTTCTTTAGGATCGCGGGGTCAATGGGCGCGCGTGAAAAAGCTCCTTGCTTTGCAAATACATTAAATAACTGAGTTGACTCCAAAATTTCATTAGAATTTAAATACTTGGCCATAGACGCTGATTTTCCGAAATTTAAATCCAAAATCATTTTATGAACAGTTTTTGAGTTTTTCATTTTTATTACTTTACCACCAAATGCATAATATCGATTTTTTCCTTTGATATCCGTAACCCATAATATTGGTTTATTTAAATCAACCAGACGAAAGTCTGATGTTTTAGAAAGATTCATCTGCGACTGAGGATTGGTTTTAAATCCATAAGTAGAGACATGCCGCAACCAATGCAATTTTAGCGCAAGCTCAATTTCAGATGAAGAAAGTCGACTTAATGCCTGAAGCGATTCTTTGTACGACTTGGGCAAATTCTTAATTTCACCACCTTCATTGTGAAGCGAATCAAACTCAGTCGTCACTGAATCCAAATCTGCTAACGTCTTATGTTGAATAAACTCCTTAAGTACGTTCGCTAAAACTTCATTATGAGGTTTATCAACCCAGACCCCCAAACTCCAGGTTGCACTAAATTCACCATTTGATTCGGCGATATGCCATGCCGAAGAAGGCCAATAAGTCATATCTCCTGGTTTTGCCACCATTAACTCTGAATTTGCTTTATGCTTTGAGTAAGTATGCGCCCTGTTCAAATCCGGATGCTTTTCAACGTAGTTTGGCTTCCAAAGACGAAACTTTTTAACTCCAGTTACCGGGAAACTAAATACGCCGCAAGAATCAACATGGACTCCAAATGGCGTTTTCTTATAATTACCAAGATAAAGTCCAATTTCAGTAAACCGATTTGGAAACCCAACATGCTTATATAAATCTTGTGTAAATGAAAGTAAGGCTTTTTGGTGTTCGGCACTTACATTTAGTAATTCATCACAGACTAAGCAGTAATCTTGAAAAAGATGTTTCATGCGTTCATGATAACCGAAAAAGTTTTTATCCTTCTTAGTCGGCAATACCTGCAGAACATCAGCATCGCTAGCCCTGTAACCATGGATAAAAAACTTAAACCCATTAGGGTCTTTCATTTTACGACATTGGTTTGCATAATCCACCAACATAGCGAAAACATCCTTTTCACTAATGTCAGTGATAGCTGATTTTAGATTTTTTAAATGAAGAGCTTTACGCTCCCAATGATTACGAGCGAATCCAATCCAAAATTTTTCACTTAAATCCGACATCGCGCACTTCTTTCAATTTAAATATTCGAACAATTATAGTTATATAACATAACCTAAAGACCTAAGCACTTCTTCTTGGGTTCACTTGGGAGATTCCATCGTATAAAAAACCTGAAATGGTTTCATTCTGTTCTATTTTGCTTAGACATTAAACACAGCTAAATGGTATGGAATTCGCAGTGTAAATATAACACTAGACTTCATGTAACAACCAGGAGGACCCATGAGAAAACTAATACTGGCATCATTGCTTTCGCTTACTTCGATTCAAGCTTTTGCCGCTAAAGAAGTTCAAATCACGGTGGTTAATTATG
>JANJTG010000462.1 GCA_024711265.1 Bdellovibrio sp.
TATAATCGGCTTACTTTTTTTAACATCCAACCCCGCTTATGCGCAGCCCTCTCCCTATGAAGACGAACGTATTCCCAACATGATTGAAGAATTAAACCCCTTCGATCCCAATATCGAAGAAACCCTTAAATACTATGATGAAATTTATGAAGAAGAAACCGGCAAACCCTCTCACCTGGAAGATTACACTATAATTGATCAACTTTTGGGGCTTGCCAGCTGTTATCGCTCATCTTGTGCGGTGTGGGCTCAGGTGGTGAAATCTTCGCAAAGAATGTATCTGTATTTAAATGGAAGTCTTTATGGTTCGTGGCTTGTTTCAACAGGGGTTCCTGGCTATGGAACACCTAATTTTGACAAACATCCCGACGGTCGTATCTATGACAGATACACTTCAGGAAAATATCCCGGAGGCGACTATCGCGGCTTAGGAAATATGCCCTATGCGGTTTTCATTCGCGGAGGGTTTGCCCTTCATGGCACACCTCAAAGCAATTGGCCTAAATTGGGCAGACCTGCTTCTCACGGATGTATCCGTATGCATCCTGACAATGCCTATATCTTCAACCGTCTCGTCAGACAGTATGGAATCGGCAATGTCTGGATCACCGTTCAGTAATCTCCGGCGCTGAACACCCTCGGACCCACACTCAGGGGGTGTTCGCTTTTAAAGATTTCGGCAAAAGAGTGTATCGGAGAACAAAGAAAAGAACGACACCACAAAGTTGATGAAGGGTGGCAACAGGCGGAGGCACCATCAAAACCAAGGTTAGAATTCCCAATACAAACTGAATCAGAATAAGCGACCCAATCAGATGATATTTTTTTATCAACGCGTAGACCGCCGCTATCACCATCAACCATGCTCCTACACGATGAAAGAACTGCAGATTGATCTGATTATAAAAAAGATTCTCGGTCAGTGTCGGAAAGATAAGGAATCTCTGAGGTAGCCACGTATCACCCAACTTTGGAAAAGTGTTGTAGATATACCCCGCGCGACTGCCAGCGACCAAAGCGCCTAAAGCCATCTGACCCAGGCAGAGTCCGGAAAGAGCCTGGATAAATAAACGATTCTGAGGGAACTGTTCACCTCGAGAGTCCGTACTTTCCTCGCGAAGCCATCCGGCCAGATAGGCTATGATAAGGCTGGCCCACAGGAAGTGCACCATAAGCCTAAAATGACTGACCCGAGGAACCTGCACCAGTCCGCTTTGAACCATGTACCAACCCAAGGCACCCTGAATCGCCCCCATCAGCAAAAGGAGCACTAACTTTCTAAAGTCCCGTCGAGTGGCCTGTCTTTTTAAAATTAAAAAAAAGAATGGAATTAAGATAACAAAGATCAAGGACCGCGCAATCAAACGATGACTGAATTCCCACCAAAAGATCGTCTTAAATCCTTCTAAAGTGATGTTGGGGTTGGATTTAAACTCTGGAAACTCTTGATAACGCAGAAACTCTTGGTTCCAGGCCATTTCGTTTAATGGAGGAATCACGCCCGACAGGGGCTTCCACTCCACAATGGAAAGCCCTGAACCCGTCAGTCTGGTCATTGCGCCAATTCCCATTGTTGCGAGAACCACAAAAGCAATGCTTAAAATCCAGACCTGACGGAAGCGCACGTTATTCCGCATCCCAATCCAAAAGCCGCTGTTCACCTTCAAGCTTTTGAATTTCAGTGATGTCCTGAGACATCTCTATGACACCCTTATAGTTCATATCTTTATCGCGAATAGCAAAATAACGAATATGGATCACGCGCCCTTTGAAACGAATCCAAAACGCCGCCTCGTTTTTAGTGCCTTTTTTAAACTCTTCCAGAATCCTTAAAACCGTCCCAACACTTTTCGGAGGATGGCAAAAACGCACCTCAC
>JANJTG010000201.1 GCA_024711265.1 Bdellovibrio sp.
TTAACATTGGTCTTATCACCTTACCTAAAGAACAGTGAACTATTTAGAAGAAGACAACCAACAAGATGAACAACTCTCACGCGGCCTCGGGGTTTCCTTTGCCCTGCATGCATTGATTGTTTCTATCTTCACCTTGAAGACTGTGTTCTTTTCTTCAGAGCCCATTGATTTTTCTCAAGCCGTGCGCGTCGACATCGTTGAACTCCCCGACAAGGTCGAGCCAAAAACCTTACCGCCTCCCTCTAAGGAGGAGGCCAAGTCGGCTCTTCCTGACAAAGACGTTTCCCCTGTAAAGCCCGTTGAAAAGCCTGTGGAAAAAGTCGTCGAAAAGAAAACCGAACCGAAAGTAGAACCCGTCAAAGAGCCCCCCAAAAAAGCCGATGACGGAGTGAATCTTGAGAAGATGAAGTCCAAGCAACAAAGTGCTTTAGAAAAACTTAAAGCCATGGCGGCTCTTGAAAAAATCAAAGAAGATGTGGCCGAAGAAAAACGAAAGAGCCCTCCAGGTGCGGGAAAATCCGACACCGGGGCCCCGAAGATTAAAGGCAACGTATTGTCTCCCGGCACTTCTCTGACCGGCCTGACAAAACTTCAGCACGAATCCTATGCTTCAGATTTAGACCATCACATCAAACAAAACTGGGCCCTGCCGGAGTGGCTGGCAAAGCGCGACTTTAAAGCGCAAGCCCGTGTCTTTATTGACTCGCGTGGAAATATTTTGGGGCGAAAAATTATTAAATCAAGTGGCAACACCAGTTACGATGAAGAAGTATTAGCAACGATTGATCGATCAGCGCCCTTCCCGGCACCGCCAGAAAAGTTCTTGGCGATCGTATCCGTAGATGGAATCCTTATTGGGTTCCCAGAATAACTTTTTAGGAGGAATCTTATGATAAAGCAGCTTTTGGCCGTGCTCCTCGTCCTTGGACTTTCACCTGTTTTCGCGCAAGCCCAAGAAAACGGAATCTACATTAAACTGGGGGAAGCTCGCACCAAAAAAAGTTTGGCAGCCTTTCCTCCTCTGCAATATTTTGGAGCCCCCACCACCGCTTCGAAATATCAGTCTGTGGGAGTGGAACTTTTTAACACCATCACCAATGACCTCTCCGTTTCTTCCTATTTTCAATTCATCAATCAAAGTGCCTTCTTAGAAGACACCAGTAAAACGGCCTTGATGCCAGCTCCCGGGCAGCCCAACGGATTTAAATTTCAAAGTTGGTCTGCGATCGGGGCCGACTTCCTGATCCGTGCCGGATACTCTATCGTTGGCAATGAAGTGACTCTTGAGACTTATACTTATCACGTGCCGCGCGCCAATCTGGTTCTCGGCAAGAAGTACAAAGGGCCTCTTTCCAGTGCTCGCCGTATCGCACATACTTTTTCCAACGATGTTCTCAAAGCCCTCACCGGGCAAGAAGGGCCGTTCCTTTCTCGAGTGGTGGCTTCTTCAGATCGGGGAGGCGGACAAGCCAAAGAAATTTTTGTGATGGATTGGGATGGCGCCAATATGGATCAAGTGTCTTCCCATCGCAGTATCTCGATTTCCCCCGCCTGGTCGCCGGATGGAAAAAAAGTTGCCTACACGTCTTACGTTAAAAGAGTGGGTGCGAAATTCAGAAATGCTGACATGATTCTTTTAGATCTTACGACAGGCAAACGCTCTCTCATTTCCTATCGACAAGGGATCAACTCTGGCGCAGCGTTTTCCCCCGATGGACGCCATATCTATTTGACCATTTCACAGGGCACCAGTCCCGACATCTATAAGATGACTTTGGATGGCACTTTAGTTGGAAAAATCACCAACGGGCCCGCTGGCGCCATGAACGTAGAGCCCAATATTTCCAACGACGGAAAGTTGGTCTTTTCTTCGGATCGCGCAGGACGCCCCATGATTTATACTGCCAACGCCGATGGCAACAATGTGAAGCGTATCACCTTTGCCGGGGTTTTTAACTCCTCCCCTTCTTGGTCGCCCGATGGAAAGAAGATCGCCTTTGCAGGGCAAAGCGATAACAACTTTGATATCTTTGTGATGAATGCTGACGGAACCGGAATGATTCGCCTGACTTCCGCAAAAAAGGCGAACGGGCGCATGGCCAGCAACGAAGATCCTTCTTTTTCCCCTGACGGTCGCTTCGTGATGTACACAAGCAATCGCACCGGAAAAAGTCAGATTTATATTTCGACCGTGGATGGGACCGAAGAACGTCGCGTGACCAACGATAACTTCAACTACTACAAACCAAAATGGTCTAACAACATTGACTAACCTATCCTTCGAGGATCAGTTAAGAAAAGAGCGCAACGAGATTTGGTCTCGAAGCGCTCTTTGCGCTAAAGACAACTCTGAATCTCCAGAAAAAATCTGCAAAGACTGGAGCCTGGCCTCTGACATCCTTCTGCAAAAAGCTTTTGATTTTTGCTTCGCTCAACATAAAGTCGCCCTATTTGCTCTGGGGAAATTGGGATCTCAAGAACTAAACTTGAGTTCTGACGTCGATGTTCTCTTGGTTGCTCAAGAAGAATCTTCCGTGAATCTGTCGAGTCTTCGAAAATTTCAAAAGATTCTCACTGAAAGAACTTCTCAGGGATTTGTCTTCCGCGTGGACTTTGATCTGCGCCCCGGAGGAAAGCAGGGACCTCTCATCCCGACCCTGGATCAATTCAAAGACTACTATGGAAACTATGGGGAAACCTGGGAACGCCTGGCTTTTGTGCGCTTACGCCCCCTTTGTGGCGACGCCTCTGTCATCACCGAGGTGATGAGTTTTGCCAAGAAATTTTCTTTTCGCCGACATCTTGATTTTACTCTTTTAGAAGATCTCAAAACCTTGCGCTCTAAGATTCAAGGACACTACTGGGGGAGATCCCAGGAAAACGTCATCGATCTGAAGCTTGGGGTCGGAGGGATTCGCGATGTGGAGCTCTTTACCCACGCTTTGCAGGTCATCCATGGGGGACGCGATCCCGGTCTGCAAATCAAAGGGACCACCGAGGCGCTCAAGTTACTCGAAGAAAAAGAACTTCTTCCCTCCGAGGAAGCCCAATTCTTACGTGCTCATTATTGGAACTTACGTCAGCTTGAAAATTACGTCCAAGCATTGAACGACGAACAAACTCATCTTTTAAGAACCGAAGAAAATCACCCGAAATTCGTTCTTGAGGCTCTTAAAAACTTGTCTGATGAAATGAGACGCTGCGATCAAATCGTGAAAAGCCTTCTCGGAGAAGCCCCTCGGGAACTTCTTTTGGAGGATGAGATACAGAAGCTCAATCTTCCCGAAGAAGATCTCAAAGAACTTTGGCAAGAAATTTTAGGGCAAGAGGTTCTGTCTCGTAACAAGGGGCGGGATGAACTGGCCCGCAAAGCTTTTTTGGCGGATTTTCTAGAAACTTTGCAGCAACAAAAAGGCGACATCCGTCGCGGCCTTTTGTTGCTCAAGGATTTCATTCATGGCACTCGTGCTAAAGCGAGTTTCTTTGCCATGCTCAATCGGGAAAAGGAGCTTTTGCAAGAGTTGTCTTGGCTCTTCGGGCATTCCCCCTATCTGTCGCGAATCTTATGCAATCGCCCAGAGCTTCTGGATAGTTTTGTCTATCGGGCTCAAGATAAGTTGTCCGACGATTTGGGAACTCTTCTTGAGGAGCTGGCGGAGAAAAGATTGCTCTCTGAAGTTATCAATGGAAGTGCCTTTCTTGAAGACAAAGACCTACCTTCCCTTTTAACTCACCTCAGCTCCACCGCCGACTCGATCGCGGAGTCTTTGCTGAGGACTCTGAAAAAGGATTATCCCTCTTCAATGCAAATTTTGGCGTTAGGAAAATGGGGCGGCCAAGAGTTGGGATTCCGTTCAGATTTGGATTTTATTTTTGTGGTTCCCGAGGAACCTACTGAAAACGACTTTAAGCTTGCAAAACGCTTCATCACCAGACTCACAGAGCCTCATCGCGGCGGAAATATTTATTCCATTGATATGCGCTTGCGCCCTTCTGGAAAAGCGGGGCCCTTGGTCATTACTCTGAAAGATCTCACGAGCTACTTAGAGCAAGAAGCGTCGCCGTGGGAACGACAAGCTTATACGAAAGCTCGCTGGGTTGGTGGACAAAATATTTTGCCGCTAAGTTCTTTCATTCAGCGAGGCCTCTCTAAAGAAGAACTAGAGGAGCTGGAAAGAATTCGCCTGCAGCTTCTGCCCGGCCCCGGCTCGCTAAACGTAAAATTCAGTGAAGGTGGGCTGATCGACATTGAACTCGCCGCTCAAACCTATTTGCTCGCACATCGGATCATTCCGACTTCATCTCACACGCAAGATTTCATCGCCGCCTTGGGTGGCCCGGGCGTCGTTCTGAGCAGGAATTACGGGCGCCTGCGTCAGATCGAGCAGATGCTTCAGCTGGTTGCGTCAGAATCACTCGTTGAACTGCAACCAAATCATGAGTCCTTTCAATCTCTTGCCCTGGTGCTTCATTCTACTCCTGCAGATCTTCTGCGCGAAGTCTCTGAGATTTTTGCGGCCAACATTGCCGTTTTGAAGGAACTTGACCCCCGCAGACAGCCTCACTAATAGTAAGAGAGTTAGACAAAAGTCAGGAGATACAATGTCGAAAAATATCGATATTAAAAAGGTATTTTGGATCTACCTCTGTGCATTTTTATTAGCGGCGTTCAGCTTCCGCGCAGATGCAAAAACTGATGTCAAAGAGGAAACTAAGAAAGCCGCTAAAGGAACAGCGAAGAAAGGAAAAGAGATGTTCGCACTTTTTGAAACATCCAAAGGAAATTTTAAAGTTAAACTTTTGAGCGACAAAGCTCCAAAGACAGTTGAAAACTTTGTTGGTTTGGCTGAAGGCACGAAAGAGTGGACTGACCCTAAAACTGGAAACAAAGTAAAGAAGCCTTTCTATGACGGTTTGGTTTTCCACCGTGTTATTAAAGACTTTATGATTCAAGGCGGATGCCCACTTGGAAACGGCACAGGTGGACCTGGTTACCGTTTTGAAGACGAGTTCACTCCTGGCCAACAAAAACACGATAAGCCTGGAATTCTTTCTATGGCTAATGCGGGCCCGAACACCAATGGTTCTCAGTTCTTCGTCACAACTGTTCCAACTCCTTGGTTGGATGGCCGTCACACTGTTTTCGGTGAAGTTGTTGAAGGAATGGACGTCGTTCACTCTATCGAGAACTCTAAGACGGGTCCGATGGATCGCCCGGTTGAAGCTGTTATTATTAAACACGTAAAAATCCAAAAGTAATTTGATATACAATTAACTTACGTTCATTAAGCCCAGCCCAAGATGCTGGGCTTTTTTTTGCTTACGCTGTAAGTGATTGTATACCCCCATCCAGAGCCTCGGGACGAGGTAAGTCTCATCTCCCTTGCCTTTCACGTAATCCTTTGCAAATGCATCCCTAAAGAAAGATTCGAAGGCTCTGTGTGGATGTTTTTTGGTATCTTCTTCAAGAACAAGATTCTCCTCTTTTGAGAGCCTTCATTTATGAATTTTGTCGACGAACCTCTTCCATATCGACTTCTTTAGCTTTCTCCACAACCTGCTCAAAAACGTCCGCAGGCAAGGCTCCTGGCTGCACAAAAATAATATCGCCCTCTTTGATCACAGCAATTGTCGGAATGGACATCACCTCAAACTGTGCCGCCAACTCTTGCTCCGCTTCGGTGTCCACTTTACCAAAAACAACGTTTGGATGTTTGAATGCCACCGTTTCAAAAACAGGAGCAAATCGCCGACAAGGACCACACCAGGCTGCCCAGAAATCCAAAATGACAAGTTCATTGTTCTCAATGGTTTCTTTGATGTTTTGTTTCGTGATTTCTAGCACAGCCATGCAGATCTCCAATAGGCGTAAGTCTATGAATAGGGCTTCCTTTTCAAAATCTTTGATGTTCTTTCCTAAATAAGCAACGATTTAAATTAAATATTTTAGGAGGTTCCCGATGAAAAGAGTCATTCTTACATTAGCGTTTCTATTTTGCGCCCCGGCTTTTGCTGGAGATGCTGGTTGCGGACTTGGAAGTGTCATCATCCAAAAAAACTCCAAAGGCTTACAACTTCTTGCGATGACAACGAACTCATTCTTATTCACTCAACCCCTTGGTATTACTTCGGGGACTTCAGGGTGCTCCTCCAGTGGTCTCGTTATGGCCGACAAAGAAGTTCAGTACTTTGTTGAAGTCAATCAAGAGGAGCTCTCACGTGAAATGGCTCAGGGCCATGGTGAAAAGTTAGCTGCCTTAGCGCAAATGAAAGGATGCCGTAATGATCTTTCACAAAAAGCCTTTGGCACATTCACGCAAAACTCTTATTCAAAGATCATTCCCGCAGCTGATACTTCGGCAGTCGATATGGTTCACAATTTGAATAAAGAGTTAGCAAATCAAGGCGAGCTCGCACACTTGTGCCATGGCTCTTAGGCTCCTAGCTTTATTATTTATGGCCCCGCTTACAACGTGGGGCTTTTCAATTGAGCGCGTCTTTCACTATCAGAAATACGCCGAAGAAATGGAGCTTTGGAACAGCTCTCAGTGGCTTCGCCTCGGTCACTACAGAAAAAATATCTGGGGCGAATTTGAATCTCCCATCCGTGGAAATTTTTTTGTCTCACCTGTCGGATCTGACGATCCCCGAGAAGAATTGCTGGCAACAATTCAACTTCTCTTTGAACGAAAAGAAACAGCACAAATTTCCCAGTGCCGATATTTAGCTCGCACGGCGTGGCTCAAGAAAGTTCTTCCCCTAGAGCCTGAAGATCTAGTTGCCTGCCCAGATCGCGATCAATGGAAAAAACAGCTCGGAGCTGAAGAGCTGTACATTGTTTTTGCGGCGAGCGACCTGAACAGCGCTGGGTCCAGCTTTGGACACACTTTTTTAAGGCTCCATAATCCAAAGAACACCCGCGAACTCGAGTTGTTGGATTACGGAATCAACTACGCCGCCGTGACAGGAAATGAAAGTGGTGCGCTTTACGCCCTGAAGGGACTTTCGGGCTTTTACCCCGGGGCCTATTCGATGTTACCTTATTATCAAAAAATCCGTGAGTACACCAACCTGGAAGGTCGTAATCTTTGGGAGTACCGTCTTGATTTTTCCAAGGAAGAGGTTAGCTTCCTTATCGATCACCTGCTCGAACTCGAGGGCAGCTATGCCCCTTATTATTTTACGAATGACAACTGCTCAAAACAAATCCTGGAACTCATTGACGTCGTTAGACCCGATCAGAACCTTAGTGCCTCCTTCGAAAGCATTTCGATTCCTTTAGATACCGTCAAAGCTCTCTCAAAGAAGGGGCTTCTTCGCGGAGAAAAACTTCGCATCTCTTTGCAGGCTGAATGGCGCGCTCGCTATGCCAACCTCGGATATTCTGAACGGCGAGCTCTTAACAAAATGATCGATTCGAAAAGTCACACTTCTCTTTCTGAACTTTCCGCCAAAGACCAAGCAAAAACATTGGAAGCGACGGTGAGCTATCTCGCTCTCCAAGAATATCGACAGCAAAAAGACCTTAAAAAAGAAAAATACGCCCTTTCCCTGGCGCGCGCCAACTTGGGAAATCAAACAGATCCTGTTGAAATTCTCAAACCCCTATCACCTTTGCACAGTGCTGACTCCGTCGCGTACTACTTTGGATATGGCAAATTTGATTCCCGTGACTTCTATCGATTGAAATATCGAAGAGCTTTTCATGATTTGCTTTCCGACGACAGCAGTCTTTCGCCTTTTTCACATCTTGAGGTGATGAGTTTTGAATTCAGATATTTTCCCGAACTACAAAATCTGGATCTTTATCGCTGGATTTTTTTGAAGGTTCTTTCAACAGCTCCTGTCACTGAACTCGACACCCCTCTGAGTTGGCGATTCGATCTGGGAACCGAACCCCGCCTCTCCCCTTTTGTCAATTTTGGGGTGGGTCTCAGTTTTGACTATTCTCTATTTTCACAGGCTCGCGCAAGTCTGCTTGTCATTAGTGAAAACTATGATCTCGCAGACATCGCTCAACCTCATCTAGGCCTTGAGGGTCTTTTGATGTTCAAGGGCTCCCTGGGGCGAAGTTTTCTGTCTGCAAAGTATCTACAAAATACGTCGAGTGGACAGGGCTTTCCGGAGTATGGATTTGGTTTTTCAAAAGATGTTTTTAAGAGCGAAGTTCGTATTGAATCCCGAGTGAAAAACCATATCCCTGAGATGGCTCTCTCCGTCGTCTTTTAGACAGCCTAGTGCCCCGTTGTGTCTTTGTCTCAATTTAAGACAGCTGGCTTTTGCTTAAATTGGAGCTGAGAGGCCCAAGGCTTGCTTATAGTCACAGTGAGACAACGTGTCTTAAGGGAGCATGCCATGAAATGGTTCCAAAATATCTTAACCGCAATCGCCCTCATCAATCTGGTGGTATCACCAGCGATTGCCGCCGCTCCTGAGTGGACAGAAAAAGACAAAGCCCAGCTAGCGCAATATCGCGACTATTTGGAACCTCTTGGATATCGTCTGACTTTAGATCCTCAAGCAAAAAAGGCCTTGGTCTATGATAAAACGTCCAACAAACTTGCTATGGAAGTTCCCTTTGCGGAAGAGGCTCAACTTCGTAAATTCTCTCCGAAATCTCTCAATAAAATGATGATGGACGAGATGGTTCGCGTAAAAGCGGCCTCTAAATCGTCTTGGTCTCATTCTGTAAGAAATCTTCCTGCAGAATCCGCCATCTTCTTCGTGGCTATGGGAGCCGTTGTCGCAGGACAACTTATCACCAACTATTCTCAGAATCCTATGGCGATGAAACAACATATTGATCACTCTCTATCTCCCATCGGAGTCTTTGGGTTTTTCACTTTCATGTATTCTCAAGGGGTTACGGCCAATGTTCTGTCCATGTATATGAAGAATCCCAAATTCCATCACATGATCCCTTACCTTGGAATGACGGTGGGAGCCTTCCTGCAAACATACCTTTCTCAAGTTGCTTCTGACCCCAATGTTATGTCTTGCGCCAAAGTGATGATGGGAAAACAAGTGACAGAGAAAGACCTTGCCGCGGGAGTCGATGCGGATCCTTGCGCCAAAGCTTATGAGTACTTGGTCATTCAAAAGAAAGTTTGGGAGTTCGCCCCTGGCATCGTTTCGATGCTGATCTCTTCCGGTCTTGCCGGTGTTGCGCAATCGACGATTACTAAAGCTGTATTGCGAATCACAGGCGTTGATATCGCTTTATGGTTGATGCCCGGAACCATGCAACTTAAGGGCATCCGTCTTCTTTTAGTCAAAGGTTTGCAAATCACGGCGTTCGTCGCCATCGACATGTGGATTAATCGAACGGTCACCACAACTTGGAAGAATATGTATGACGGGGCGGAGTTCTATGACATCAACGATCGCCTGAATGAAAAAATGAACCTGATGAAGAAAAGTCAGTGGACGGCTTCCGACAAGGATCTTCAAGAGGAAATAAAAAACTTCCGCAAAAAGATGTTAGATTGGCGCATGATGAATATGTCTGAAGTGTATGAAGCTCATCAACACTGGTCCGAGGCTCTTCATCAGCTGACAAGCATGTTCAATACGAGTTATTCATTCTACAACTCTGTTGTGAATGAGATTCGAAATTCTCGATTTAATGAGTCTCAGGTAAAGCCTCTTGAAATGCTTTATCCCCTCAACGGCGTTAAAGCCAAGGATTTGGCCGAAGGAAAAGAAGACCTTTACCTGACAAATCCACAGTTTATTCAAAACATGCAGCTAGACACTGTGGCTGACACCGTTGTCTTAATTGATAAGATCTTGGCTGACGCTCGCTATCTGTTCCCTATTGAAAAGAAGGCTTTAAAGGAAATCGCCGATCTTCTTCGCTCGGGCGAGTTGGATAAGGTCAGTGCTGGAGTTCAAAATTTAGTTCGGGAAAAACGCAACAGTGCCATGAATGTGGGAACTTCTCGAGGCTTCCACCAAACACTTTTGCAAATTTACGCTTCTTTGGGCGCTCCGGAACCCATGATGGGCCCGGGTCAGGGATATTTCGCTGCCTATCTTCAAGCTCCCTCAACGGCCGAAAGTCTGAAGGGCACTTCTTACTATCGCCGTGTCGGTCTGTTCCCCACGCCAAGAATCACCGACTATCTTTTAATGCAAATGATCTGCGGACCCGATGCGGAAAAGGGAGAACGCGTAGTGAAGAATTCAAAGGGATTCCCCTCCGTCTTTTTGCCTCCTCAGATTAAAAGCGCAAATGACGAATTTTCTCCGTGCGAAGGCATTACGGCGGGCGCCACTGCGGACCACATCTATAAATGGCCCGTTAAGACTGCTAGCAATAAAGCTTATAATGGGTTTGTCTCTTATCTTGTTCATGAAGCTCGCCCCTCAGCCGTTGGCGGAGTTAATGAGTCCACGTTCCCAGAGTGGTGGACAAAAACCACGGAAAGCCAAATGCAAAAAGCTTTCGAAGAGTACTCCAAGAACTATGACGAGATCGTGGTGAAACTGGTGAAGGCGGTGTATTACCCTGGTCGCAGTTTCTTTAACGGACGACCTATTGTGAACAATCCATGGAAGACAATTAAGCTTTACACTTCAGGCCAAGCACAAAAACGCTATTTTGAAGGAGGCCCTATTTATAACGGCGGAATGAACTCGGCCTTCCAAGAAGAGCGAGTTTATCTGTCCCTTCTTGAAGAGCTTTTGAAGCCGTCTTCAGAATTTAACGTGGATATGGCCAAAATTCTTGAAAAAGCACCCACTCATCCTGCCTTGAAAGAGGTAGAGACTCAGTTTGCGGTGTTAAATGGTTTAATTAAACGAATCCAAGTCACCAAGATGGACGGACGCGACGTGATCAAGTCGGATCTGGAGAACTATCAACTTGAAGAGCAGCTTCAAAATATTCAAGCCGCTTTGGCAAAACTTTCTGCCGCGTTGGGCGTTGGCGATGCGCAGGACGGCGCTCAGGTTAAGTTGAACACGGCTCAAAGAAATCTCGCCGTGACGGTCCTGGAGCAACTCCAAGGATTGGCGTCGGAGGTCATGATGTATGGAAGCATGGCGAACGCTGTCAGCTGGGATAAAATCCGCAACCTTAAACGTCTCAATATGGAACAGCAGCAGTTTAACAATGAAATTCAGGCAAAACTCAATTCTATGCGTGGAGTGACGATGCCGGGTAAGTATCAGAATTGGTACAGGTTTTGATAATTTAGGTATTTGAAAGTTTTAAATTAATCAAGGCGCTTCTGGGGCTGGAGAATCCCCAAAATTGGAGTGCCCTGTAAAAAGTATGAACAGGCAAAGGGAGAGAGAGTTATGAAAAAAGGTATCGTAATTGGAATGCTGGCTTTAGCGACGACAATGTCATTCACCGTGGCATCAGCCGCACCGGTAAAAACGACTCGTGAAGTTCTTGTCGACTACACAAAGCAGATTAAAGAAGCGGCGTTTGGTAAGGCCATGACCGCAAAGGGTCTGAGTGGTCAGCAGGTTAAGGTAGCTCAAGATAAGCTGATCAACGAATTGCAACTTTCTTCCGGAAAAAATAACTCTTTGGCAATCGCTCTTAAGTCAGAACCTGGGAAATCTGCAGAACGCCTTGATAGCTTGGCAACCATCGTCGCAGCGAAGAAAATGGCCACAGAGATTTCCAAAAAAGACTCTGCAGAAGGTCAATCTATTGATGCGGCCGCCACAGCTTCTGCCACCTTGCTTGCCAATTCCGCTTTAACCGGTGCTCGCAAGTCAGGTAAGGAACTCAATGCACAAGAGATGGCTGAAACAACGGCCGCTTTGCAAAAGCTTGAAACTTTGCCGGAAGCCATCTTGACCCGCTTCTCAAAGGCAGAACGTGATTCTTATACAAAAATTATTGAGCGCCATGATCAAATCATTGAATCTGGAAAAAAGGGTTCTTCTGAAGAAGCTTTTATTGAAGCCATTATGGAAGTAAAAAAGGTGGATCGCGCCAAGGCTCTTGAGGTTGTAAGAAAACTTAAAGAGTGCGTATAGTCCCTTAAAAATTCTCTTAATGCCCAAAAAGCTGAGACGATAAGTCTCGGCTTTTTTTATATCTCCATCTTCTTTTTATCCGTGACAATAAAGATTTCAATTCGACGATTCATTGCACGATGTTCGTCGTTATCGTTGGGAACAATCGGCTTTTGATCGCCGTAAGAAATAGCCACAAAACGTTTAGGATCCAGACTGTGATATTTCACAAAATAGCGAACGACCGCGGACGCTCTGCCTCCGGC
>JANJTG010000473.1 GCA_024711265.1 Bdellovibrio sp.
GCGATCTACCACGCCCCGGCACCTGACAGCCTCTGGTGGCAGGCGGGCAGCCAGTGGCTGGGCCGCTGCGCAGCCACCGGGCGCGCCTTGCCGCAGCCAGTGCCTGACGGCATGGCGCCCGAGCTGTTCCATCAGCTGACCGAAGCGCCACGGCGCTATGGCTGGCACGCCACATTGCAGGCACCGTTCAGGTTGGCGCCGGGCGTGACGCTGGCGCAGCTGGCCGACAGGGTGGCCGAGCTGGGCCAGACACTGGCCGACTTTGCCCTCACCCCTTGGGAGGTGCGGCGCCTGGACGACTTTCTGGCGTTGGTGCCTGCGCAAACCGATGTCGGGCTGACCCGGCTGGCGGCTGCGTGCGTGACCCGACTGCACGACCTGGCAGAGCCGTTGCCCGCTTCTGAGGTGGTGCGCCGCCGTGGCCGGGGGCTGGATGCACGACAGGAGCAGTTGCTGGCGCAGTGGGGCTACCCGCATGTGCTGGAACGCTTTCGTTTCCATTGCACGCTCACCGGCGCGTTGCGCGACGTGCCGGCCGATGTGGTGGCGCAGCTCACCGCCGCAGCGGTGCAGCACTTTGCAGGCCTGCCCGCACAGCAGGCGGGGGCGCTGTCGCTGTTTGTGGAGCCGGCGCCGGGCGAGGCGTTTCGCTGGTTGGGCCGCTACCCGCTGCTGGCCCATGCAGCAACCTCACGGCTGGTGTACGTGGTGGGGCCATCGGGTGCCGGCAAGGACACGCTGCTGGCCTGGCTGCGCGCCCACCATCCCCATTTGTGCAAGTTGGCTCGCCGCACCATCACACGGGCCGTGCAGCCTGGGGGTGAAGCCAACGAAGCGGTGGATGCCGAAGCGTTTGACTCGCTGTCAGTCGGCGGGTGCTTTGCCTTCGAGTGGGCAGCACATGGGTTGCGCTACGGCCTGCGCCACGAAGAACTGACGGCACAGGGGGCGGCGCAGTGGGTGTTCATCAATGGTTCACGTGAGCATCTGGCGGCTGCCCGTGCATGCTGGCCGGGCCTGCGCGTGCTGCACATCACGGCGGGTGATGCGCAGTTGCGCCAGCGGCTGGGTCAGCGTGGCCGCGAGACCCCGGCGCAGATCGACGCCCGCATTGCCCGCAACCACGTCTGGGCGCAGCAGGCCGGGGACGGCGTGTTCACCGTTGAGAACAACGGCAGCGTGCAGGAGGCAGCTGAGCGCATCGTGAACTGGCTGACACAGGGCTGAGCAACCAACGCGGTGCGCCGGC
>JANJTG010000496.1 GCA_024711265.1 Bdellovibrio sp.
GTTTTCGTTTTCGATACGGTCAATCAAAACCTCTACAGTGTCTCCAGCTTTTACTTCGCGAACACCGTCAACGATACGGAATTCATTGATCGCGATCAAACCTTCAGACTTGTAGTTAATATCAACAAGAACGTAGTCAGATTGAACTTCAACTACTTTTCCTGTGACAACGTCGCCGACTTTGAAGTCTTGCTCTTTCATGGAAGCTTCGAAAAGGTTTTCGAAATCACCTTTTTCAGATTTAGCATTCAAAATGCCAGGATTTGCTGGAACTTTAGAATCTTCAGCATCCAAGAAAGCTAGAACTTTCTGTTTCTCAAGCTCGGCTTTGTTTAATTGTTTTGTCATATAGTTTTTTTAAAACCTCCCACGTAGTAAGACCTCTTGGATCCTACCCGTTACCTTTCTTCACCTCTTTGGGCGAAACACTGGTTTAGCGACCTAAGGGGGCGAAAGTCAAAGGTTTTACGCGTCTTGGCGGGCTTTTCCTATGTATCCTTACACGCGTGGAATCTTGAACCTGACAGACCTGCTCCATCTCGAACATATTTGATCTGAGACCAAGGAGGGCCCATGGACTGGGGACCTAGACTCTTTTGTATCTTTCTTGGAGGGGTTCTCGGAATTCCTTCCTGGGGGTGGGCTGCCGCCAACTATGATCGCGAAATCCGCTCTGGGCTTCGCTTTATAGAGCACTATCAAACCACCGGCAACGAAGGTTACGAGCCTGGACAGTGGCGCGCTCGCGTGACCTCTTATGTTCCGAGCGCCATTGGCGTTGGCAAGATGGGCGTTCCCTTTGAGGAGCCCACTGCCTTCGTCACATCCTCTGTCGCCAACGTGTTGGCCGAAATCTATTCCCTCAACTCTCGCTATCATGACGTGCTCCCCTTGCTAGAGAAAACTCGAGAGGGACTTGCTCCTTATCGCTGGGGGTCTCTTTTTAACTTTTATCCTCCCAAAACTTTCAAGGGTGTCAAAGTTCGTGGTCCGCGTTTTATGTATCTTGCTCGAGCATGGCAGGGATTTGCTAACATCCCCCCTGACGCCGATACCACGTCGGTGACCTACACTTTTCTTCACTATCTTCAGAGCTTGGATCGGGGGCTTTCTCCGCAAGAACAAAAAATCACTCTGCCTTCTCAAGTCCTCGAGGCCCTTTCTAGTGCGCGCGATCTCGCCCGCATCCCCCATGCTTATAATGCGGCCCAAGGACATATCAAAACAGGCGCGTTCTTAACCTGGCTGTGGGATGAAAAAGACCCCAATATGCCTCGCAATATTTTTGCACTTCCCCATCGCGGCACTCGCATCCCCTTTAACTACAACGACGTCGACTGTGTCGTGAATGGAAATGTTCTGAAGCTCTTAACTTACGCGGGAAAAACCACCGGCCCCGGCTATCGCGCCAGCTGTGATCACCTCAATCGCGTGGTGCAAAACAAGCAGTTCTATTTTTGTGGAATGTACTACCCCAGCTACTATGCCCTGCCCTACGTGATGGCGGAAAATCTTCAAGTGGGAACTCGATGTCTAGAACCTTCTCGGGAACGACTTTTGAATTTTATCATCTCCCGACAAAATAAAGATGGCTCTTGGCGAAACAGCTTTCTGGCGCGACCAGATTATGTACAGTCCACAGTCTGGGCACTCAATGCGCTGATGATTCTGGGAGACCCCGACAACGAACTTCATCAAAACCGGGTGCGGCGAGGACTGCGCTTTCTTCTTTCTCAAGCGCAACACGATTCCGACGGACGTTTGTTCTGGTCAGGGCAGGTCTTTTTCGCAGCCACCTTTGTCGCTCGCTATCCCGTCGTGTGGCGCTCCACCTCCTACACCACGGCCCTAGCGATCAAAGCCCTGGCTCTTGCCGATCAAAAATGGAGATCTCATTAAGAATTGATTCTTAGCACAGAAGCCTCTCCCCTGTTGCCTCGTCCTAGATCGCTACACATGGTAAATGCAAACAACAAACAAAAAGGAGACGTTCAATGAAAGCTCTATTACTGATCGCCGCCCTGCTGGGAGCCTCTTTCAGTTATGCCGCGAAAACTTATCAAGTCACGGGGCCTGTTCTTGAAGTGAGCGACACCAAAATCGTCATCGAAAAAGGGCATGATAAATGGGAAATTGACAGAACTGCAGACACCAAAGTCATGGGAGACCTCAAGGTGGGAGAAAAAGTCACCATCGAATACACCATGGCCGCAAAAAGTGTAGAGCTCAAAGAAAGCAAAGGCATGAAAAAGAAGAAGTAACTGCATATGATCAACATCATCTCCAGGTGGGCAACCAAACGAGGCGGAATTTAATCCTTGAAAAATGGGAGCCCACGAATAACCATAGTACTACAAACTAAGGGGGGATTTTCATGAAGAGCGTTTTTGCAATCGTTTTTCTATTCACGTCATTTGCATTTGCATCTGATAATTTTGAGTCTTTCAAAAAGAATTTTTCAGCGGCGGCAGAGCCC
>JANJTG010000247.1 GCA_024711265.1 Bdellovibrio sp.
AGGTCAAACATATCAATGAGGGACTGGTAAAGGGGATGATTTTTGGCGTCTATTTTGCGGTGATTTGCACGTACCGAGGTTTTAATACCACGGGAGGAGCCAAAGGGGTTGGGGACGCCACGAACCAAGGCGTTGTTCAAAGCATGGTGGGTATCATCATTTTGGATTACTTCGCGACCAACCTGATACGTTTCTACTATAATGTGATGGGAATTTCGTGATGAAAATAGAATCCGCTGTATCCATAAAAGACGTCAAAAAGTCCTTCGATGGAGGAAAAGAGTTCGTCTTAAAGGGGATCAATCTGGAGATTCCCAAAGGAAGTTTAACGGCCATTATTGGATTTTCTGGGACGGGGAAGAGTGTGATGCTCAAACATCTGCTTGGACTGTTTAAACCCACGTCGGGTTCGATTGAAGTTTTAGGCACCGACCTGAGCAAACTTTCAGATGATGAATTGACGAAATTTCGTTGCAAGTTCGGAGTGCTCTTTCAGTCAGCGGCCCTGTTCGACGATATGACCGTGATGGAAAATGTGTGCTTTCCTTTGTTTGAGCACCGTCGTGATCTCAAAGAGTCGCAGGTCTTTCGTATAGCCGAAGAAAAGCTTCATCAAGTCGGTTTGGAGTCCAAACATTTTGGGAAGCTTCCCAGTCAGATCAGTGGGGGAATGCAGAAAAGAACCGGTCTAGCGCGAGCTCTCGCCCTAGATCCAGAAATCTTGATCTATGATGAACCGACTACGGGTTTAGATCCCATTCTGACTGAAATGGTGGATAATTTGATTCTGAGCACTCATAAATTAAGAGAGGGCGTGACCTCTATCATGGTGTCCCATGATTTGTCCGCTGCATTTAGGATTGCCGACCATATTGCGATGTTGGATAGTGGCCGGGTTCTACTTTATGGGACTCCAGAGGACTTTTTCAAAACCGATATTGAATTGGTGAAAAGGTTTGTGACTAAAGGGATGAAACATCAATGAATTGGCTTCGCGCTGCAGAGTTTAAAGTTGGTTTGTTAGTGATCGTGGTGGGATCTTTGATCGCCGTCATGTCTATGCAGGTCAGTGATGATCCGTCCTATTTGGGACGTTCGAAAAAAGCCTGGTTCCTTCTTCCCAATGCGGGTGGTCTGATTAAAAATTCCGCGGTTCGTTCCGCCGGGATTCCTGTGGGTGTTATTAAAAATATCACTTTGCAAGATGGCCAGGCGCGCGTTGAGATTACAGTGAAGTCCGATGTTCCTTTAACAACGTCGGCTTCGGTGGAAGTAAAATCCCAAGGTATTTTGGGTGACAAGCACGTTGAGATTTATCCTGGATCACCGACAGATCCTCCGCTTGAAGACAACGCCCAAATCTTAAATATTCGGGATGGTGGTTCCATTGAGAATTTGATGACTTCGGTTTCTGAAGTAACATCCTCTTTGAAAGAAGTGGCGAAAAATCTTCAAGAAGCCACCTCTGAAGACGGGACTCGCCGTCATGTCTTGGGGCGTATTGTAAAAAACATTGAGACATTGACGGGTGATTTGGCCCAGATGACGACTGAAAACAAAGAAAAAATTGGCGACATCGTGGATGATGTTCACGCGGTCACGTCTTCTTTGAAAGATATCATGAATGATAAAAGCGACAAGGGGCTGAAAGAGACCTGGGCTCGCTTGTCAAACTCGGTTAAGAACCTTGATGAAATCACCTCGAAGATCAATCGCGGTGAGGGAGCCATCGGAAAACTTGTCAGTGACGAGTCGACCGCAGAAAATGTCAGTTCAGCGATTGATGGTCTAAGTGGCATGTTGGATACCGCCAGCCGAATTCAAACGGCTTTTGATTTCCGCGCGGAATATCTGGGTGATGTTGCTGCGACGAAGTCTTATATCGGTGTTCAAATTCAACCAGGTTTGGATCGTTACTATTATATAGCCGTCGTCGATGATCCGGCGGGAGTTGTGGAGACAACCCGAACCCAAGTTACCGGATCGGGCAATGGGGCTCCAGCGGATTACACGGAAACCAAAACCTATCAGAATAAAATTAAGTTCACGGTTCTTTTTGCGAAGAATTTCTGGGACTTGACCTTGAAGGGTGGTTTGATCGAGAACTCCGGTGGTTTTGGTGTGGACTATCACTTTTTCCGCCGCAAGTTGAAGTTCTCGCTAGAAGCATTCGACTTCAGTAAAACAAATGTTCGCAGCTCTTTATCCTACACTCTTTATCGCGGTATTTATATTACCGGTGGGGTGAACGACGCCCTGGATAAGGCCGGAGCAAGATCAGGATATTTGGGGGCTGGACTTTTCCTGACCAACGACGATCTTAAACTGCTTTTAACCAAAGCGCCTTTTTAACGCTGTATGAATGATGGAAACCTCCAAAGCACAGAGAAAAACTGGTTAGTCAAATCCTCCACGAGGATCTTGGGGCCGTTTACTTTGGAGGAAGTGACTGAACAATTGAAATCGAAACAGATTTCAATCATCGATGAAGTCCGCCAGCCCGAAGGTCGTTGGAGTTATATACGCGAAAACCAACTGTTCATGGATATCGTTCGTAATATTCGCGAAGAGCAAGACTCTCATTCAGAACAGACCATGACTCAGTCGATCGCTCAGCACACGATGACCAAGACAGACGCGTTGTCAGTGACGGATGATCTTACGCCGACTCCAGCACCGATGAATTCGGATTTGACACCTCCACCGATTCGTCAAAGAGACATTAAAGATGTCACTCCGGTTATTGAAACACCCAGCGCACGTTCGGTGGCGACGGGAACGTCCAAGAGTTATGGAGTGTCTGGGGACGCGCGAGTTCAGAATAAAATTCGTCAAAAATCCAATGCTTTACGTTGGAGTTTGATGGCGGCCGCAGTGGTCGCGGCCGGGATCGTGATTTTTGGACTGTCACAAAAAGATAAAAAGAAAACCATCGGCTATGAAGAACTTATGAGTCAGGCCATTCGTTATAAGAGCTTAGGCCTTTACGAAAAGTCACTCCAGGCCTATCAGAAAGCCAGTGCACTGAAAGAGCCGGATGCGGATTCAGCTTTGCAGATGGCTCCGGTTTTGATTTCGGAAGATCGTCAAAGTTTGGTGGGACGACGAATCTTAGAAAGAGCATTGGGACAAGAAGGCCGCAGTCGTGCTGAAATCGTCGATGCTTATTTGGGTATTGCAGTCTCGTACATGATGGACGGAGATTTAAAGCAAGCTGAAGACACTCTTCAAAAAGCCATCGGTCATGAGCCTTTTAATGTGTCGGCTCTTTTGAATCTGGCGATTATTCAGCAGAAAAAAGGAAACTATTGGGATGCGATGCGCGAGTTCGACGGAATTTATCGCAAGAATTCCCAGTCGGTGCTGGCCTTGTTTGGACGTTCGTTATCAACGGTTGAATATGCTAAGGCTCATTCCGACACGGGGGCGCTGCAGGTTCTGATTCGTGATATTAAAGAGAATGTTCAGAAGACGGGATATTTACGACAAGAACTTCTTTTGTTTGAGGTTTACGCCTACACTCTTTTAGGGGATGTGGATGGCTTGAACCAAGCGGTTGTTCAATTTTTAAATCAAATGCCAGGTCAGGCGAGAAACTATTCTCATCCCCTGCATGTCGACTGGCGATTTACTCAGTGGGACTATTTGGAAAAATATTGCTCTGAGATCTATCAAAAACAACCTCCCAATCCCGAGTTGAAAGCTCTGAGAGCGGTGTGTTTGATGGAAGTAAATAGAGATTCTGATGCGACAAAACTTTTGCAAGAAGCAATGGCGGAATCTCCGAAAGACCCTTATGTGATGGCGACACAAGCCAGCTACTTGGCAAAAATTGGTCGTCTGCCTGAAGCGATGGCAATTTTAAAAATGCCAGAGTTAGGTTCTTTGGCCGTGAAAAATCTGTTGGTGGGAGACATTTGCGTCAACACTCAAGATACATCATGTGCTAAAGCGGCCTACACACAGGCTCATAGCCAGGACAACAACAACGGAACCGCTCTTTATGGTTTAGCGTGGGTGGCGATGCATTCCAATGATCGTCAATCGGCCTACAACTATGTTCGTTCTGGTTTGCAAGCGGAACCGAATTTTCTTCCTTTATTAGAGTTGAGGGATCAACTGGAGTACGAGTGATGAAGAAGATCGTCCAGGCCCTGATTATCTGGATGCCTCTTGTGTTGGGAGCCTGCAAAAAGGACCCTGGCTATCACGTGGAAGAGTATCAAGAAGTGAAAGTCGATGATCTGCCGGACGACGTGAAGATTCCCAGCAAGGCGTGGGGCTTGCTCGAGTTTAAAACGACAGGTGAAGAGTCTCCAAGTGCCACAAAAAATATCATCTTCTCGGAAGTGAATGTGTATTTGGTCGAGAAGAACCCCGGTGTGATTCAAGGCGAGGCTGTGAAGATTTCTTTGCCCAAGGGTGGAGGCACGATTGATTTGTCTCGGTTTGTGAATGAACAGCGCGGCTCTTTTTATGTGGGTATGGAGTTCCCGGAATTTCAAGAGGCCACAGGTAAGAAAGTGTTCTTCATCAGTCGGGCGCGCAAAAGAAAAATCGGAGCACAGGTTTTCGGCGCGGGCTGTAATCAGTTTTTCGATATCACCGACCGTTTCTTTAAAGAAATGGCCGTCGAAGGTATTCGCGTTAATACGACCAAGGACCGCCATTTGAGTGTGTTGGGAGGAACGTTCCTCTTCGCCGCTCAGAAAAACAACGATGTTCATGTGGCGCAAGTGACGTTCACGAGTTCTCAACAAACCGCTCTTTTTTGCGAGGAACACTGATGGAAAGACAAACGATTCAAAGTCTTCAAGATAAAGCCAGTGTGGATTCTCTTTTCCTTGTAAAAGAAAAACACGTCGCGGTGGGAAAGAACGGTCGTCCATTTATGGGGCTACAGCTTGGCGACGCCACGGGAACCATCGACGCTCGTTTGTGGGATCGTGTGGATGAATTGGCTAGAGAGTTTGAAGTGGGCGATGTTTTGAGAATCAAAGGCCTTGTGCAGTTGTTTCAAAACCGCAAACAGTTGATCGTACACAAACTTGAAAGAATCGATCCTTCGACTGTGAATTTTGAGGAGTTCATTCCCCAGGCTTCAAAGAATGTGGATGATATGTTGGTCGAACTTTTACAAATGGTGCGCACCATGAAAAACGATCATCTTCGTCAACTGGTGTTGGACACATTGGAAGATCCTGAAATTCGACCGATGATTTTAAAAGCGCCGGCGGCGAAATCCATCCATCACGCATGGTTGGGTGGTTTGTTAGAACATATCCTCTCTATCTGTAAGATCATGGACTTCATGGGGACTCACTATCCGTTTTTAAATCGGGACTTGCTGCTTTTTGGCGGCATTTTTCACGATATTGGAAAGCTTTGGGAGTTGTCCTATGACAACGGAATCTCGTACACCGATCGAGGACGTTTGGTCGGGCATATGCAGATTGCCTGTGAGCTGATAGATAAAAAGGCATCTCGCATTCTGGGTTTTAACGAGGAACTGCGTGACATCTGCAAGCATATTATCTTAAGTCATCATGGAAAGCTGGAATATGGATCTCCGAAAAGACCCAAATTTCTGGAAGCCATGGTGGTGGCCATGGTGGATGATTTTGACAGCAAGGTGAGCACCTTAAAAACGGTGATTGATTCGGAACGCGGCTCTGGCGAGAAATGGTCTCGATACAGTGATCTTTTTGATCGTTACTTCTTGCTTGAAGATATGAATGAGAAATTTTAATGCTAAATCGTGTTTTAGAGCTTCTGCGCACTTATAAAAACTATGATCCCGCTGCCAAATCTTTGTGGGAGATCGGACTGTTGTATCCGGGGCCCAAAGCATTGTTTTTTCATCGCGTGGCTCATGCTCTTTATCAGATGCGATTGTTTTTCTTGGCCCGGTTGATGGCCGAGATTTCTCGTTTGTTAACGGGAATTGAGATTCACCCAGGGGCGACGATCGGGCACCGACTGGTGATTGATCACGGCATGGGCGTGGTGATTGGAGAAACGGCCGTTATCGGTGATGACTGCATTATCTTTCATGGTGTGACCTTGGGCGGACTGAAGTTCGATCCGGTCAAACGTCACCCCACAGTCGGTAACAAAGTAATGATCGGAACTGGAGCCAAAGTTCTGGGTCCCATCACCGTCGGTGACGGAGCTTTGATTGCTGCTAATGCCGTCGTCACCAAAGATGTCCCCCCAGGAACCACCATGGTAGGTCCCTTAGCTACCCCTAAATAACGCCTCGCGACACAAAAAGGTGCGACATACTTCCAAATATCGTAACTCGATGCGACACAAAAGAGTGCGGCGTACCTTCTGTTTTCAATCTGTTTTCATGATGGAAAACTAATATAAAAAGCGTCGCATGCTGCCACGCATCTCTGAGATACTAATGGAGTTCTTAATCTAGCACGAAAGGAGTTCGGCTATGAAGCAGACAGAGACGATCCAGACGGCTCCAACTTCGAACACACATCAAGGTGAGAGCAACGGAACAACTGCTCCCGTTCGCAAAAGAAACCGTCGTCGCCGCTTATCCGGTTGGTAAGCGTAAAGGCCCTCCGCAGATGGAGGGCCTTTTTATTTTAGCCCAGGAACTAGTTGTCCCTCTTCCTTAGGCCCTTTCTCAATGTCCTTTCATTCCGCTTTCTTCCGATTTTCATTCAAGCCGTGATTGCAAGAATTTCTGTTCTTTCTTTCCAGAGCCCTCTAAATCCTGAGAGGACATTGGAAGGAATCAAAGAGTTATGAATAGAAAAGGAAAAACCCCTCGCTATAAAAGACAAAGAAGACTGCTCACCGAGCTTCCGGGGATGGGCAAGGCCGGAGCCCTTGAGCGCCGCCCATACCCACCGGGACAGCATGGTTTGCAACGCCGGAAATATTCCGAGTTTGCTCTGCAATTAGAAGAAAAACAGAAATTGAGATTTCACTATGGGCTTCGCGAAGAACAGTTTCGTCGTTTGATTAATAAAGCAAAAAAATCTCAGGCGACGAACTGGGTTGAGGCTTTGGTGAATCTTTTAGAGAAGCGTCTGGACAATGTGGTTTTCCGTTTGGGTTTTGCTCCCAGCATTCCTGCCGCTCGCCAATTAGTTTCTCACGGCAAGGTTCTGGTGAATGGGAAAAAGGTGAATATTGGTTCGCAAGTGATTCGCGTGGGTGACAAGATCAGCCTGAAGACGGAGGTTTATGACAATCAAGTCTATCTTCAAGCAAAACAAGGTCCTCGTTTGCCTTTGCCTTCGCATCTGAACAAGGTAGAAGTGGCCGGTCACGAGGAAGGCCGTTTGAGTGATGAGCCGAATCTCGAGGCGGTGCCCTTTGCTTTTGAGCCCGGATTGGTCATCGGTTATTACTCGATGAGGGGTTGATGAAAAAAACGCAATTTATTGAAGCAAATCAGATCGGCTTTGAGGAGTTAACTGAAAACTTGGTGGTTCTCAATTTGAACGGCGAAAAGATTGTGATGGATACGGACACAATGATCGATCTCACTTTTCGCTGTGCTGCTTTTTTGACGTACCTTGAGGGAAAAGAAAAGATCGAAGTCAACGAACGCAGCCTTCATTAGAAACGGCGGCGACCCTTGGCTTCGGGGGTGCCGTCGGCGGGGTCTTCGGGCCATTGGTGCTTCGGATACTTAATACGCAGTTCTTTGCGAACTTCGGGGTATCCGTTCTTCCAAAAGCTTTCCAGACTGGAGGTCACTTGAACAGGTCTGAAGTTCGGTGCTAATAAATGCAAGGTGACGGGGATCTTTCCAAGGTAGACCTTGGGTGTTTCCATCAAACCAAAGACCTCTTGAATTCGGACTTCCAGATAGGGCCCCTTGTCGGCGGGATAGATCACTTGAATCTTGCTTCCGCTGGGAACTTCCAGACGATCGGGAACTTCTTTGCGCAGAAGCTGAGCGACGTTTGCTGGAAGGACCGACTCAAAGAAAAAGACCAGATCTTTTTCCATCACGGCTTGCATTTTGGTTTCGCCCAAGCAGGCTTGGGACAATGCTTCTTGAATCAGCTTTGTGATGTCGATATTTTGTGACTCTTGTCTTTCCAGAAACTCCCAGCGACTCCACCAATGTCTCAATTTTTCATTGTTCTTTAGAACCAAATCAAACTTCTCTGAAAGAATTTGCGGCAGTTTTTCGGCAATATCTTCCGAGGAGGCAGGGGTTAATGCAGGTTCATCCAAGGGCAAATCAAAAAGGCTGCGATATTCCCGAGTGAAAAATTGCCCTTTGTCCTCAAGAAAAGTGACGTCACGGGTTTTGACGATGATGTCCTTGAAGGTCTGCAGAATAAATTCCTTGTCAAAACCACAGGCCAAGCTGACTACGGTTTCCGCGTCGGAGTTGCCTTCAATACCGTTGAGGGCAATAAAAAATTCGGAGTTCTTCACAAGGCTTTCTGATTGAAGTTTGACGCCCCGGCCTCCGACCATCAAGGCTCGTTCGGATTTTCCACGGCGTCGACAAAGACGATCGGTGTAGGCTTTAAGTAAAACCTCTTTGATGAGCAGCGAAGAATCTTCATTGCCGTTCTTTTTTTCCCGAGTCGAGACCTTCAAGCGTGCAGCCAGATCTGCAATTTGTCGAGCAGCCTGATCAACAGTTTGCAACGCGAAAAAGTTGGCCCCCGAAGAAGCCTTTTTGGTTTTTCGATAGTGATGTAAAACTTCAAGTCGTGCCGACACATCACATTCAAGATGGTCCCCCAGAAAGGACGCGAGGGATTCTTTTCTTAAAATATCACGTTCTTGAAGAAGGGCGGCCATTTCAGAGGCAAGCTCAGGGACTCCCAGTTCTTGCCCCACTAACATCAACTTTGCCAAACGCACCGGAAGGGGAAAGTGCAACATACGACGCCCCAGGTCCGTGATTTTTTGTTCATTATCCAAAGCGCCAGAGATCTTTAAAAACCGAATCGCATTATGCAGGGCCACGGCGGGTGGTTTTTCAAACCAACTGAAAGACTCAAAGTCCGTCACCCCTTGGGCGCTTAAGAAGAGTAAACTCTCGGTTAAATCAATTCTTTGAATCTCGGCGATCTCGCTTTTACTGAAAGAGAGTTCATCCATTTTATTCCACAAGCGATAACACACTCCGGGGAACTGACGGGCTGCTCGCCCTGAACGCTGGATTGCGCTAGAGAGGCTGATACGGCCCAACTCCAGTCGAGAGAATCCGGTGCGATGATCCTGTCGCATATTTTTCGCAAGGCCCGAATCAATCACTGTATTGACGCCATCCAAAGTGACGGAGGACTCTGCGATATTGGTGGAAAGAACAATGCGTTGTCGAGAGGACTTCTGCAAAGCGCGCCGTTGATCTTCAATATTCAAAGTGCCGTGTAAAGGAATCAACTCCAAATTCTTACCGTCGGCCCACGCTTGCAAAGCATTTTGAGCGCGATCAATTTCACCGACGCCGGGAAGAAATACCAGAATGTCTTTGTCGGTTTGGGATTGGGCTTCTTTCACGGTTTGAACAAGATTGTCGAAGAAGGCTGGCGAGGTTTGCAGAAGTTGGGACCCTTTTTGATAGCGAACATCCAACTCAAAAAGTTTTCCGGGGACACTGACGATCGGGCAATGGCCAAGGTATTGAGAGATTTTTTCTGCCTCAAGAGTGGCCGACATCACAAGGATTTTAATGTCTCGACCCAGCTCTTGCAGTTCTCGTAAAAGCCCCAGTGCCAAATCGACGTGCATGGATCGTTCGTGAAATTCATCCAAGATCACCAGATCGACATCGCTCAGTTCAGGATCTTCAATCATCTGACGCGCCAGCAGGGCTTCGGTCATAAAAATCAATTTGGTTTGTGCCGATGTTTTATTGGCAAAACGAACTTGGTAGCCGACATCTCGCCCCACATGCCAGCCTTGTTCTTCAGCGATGCGATGAGCGGCGGCAATAGCGGCCATACGACGGGGCTCCAGAACCAGGACTTTTTTGCTAACGATTTTTGAAAGAGCAGGAGGAAGGCGCGTGGTTTTGCCGGCGCCCGGGGCCGCTGTGATGACCAGATTCATTCCTTTTTTGAGTTGTTCCTCAATGGCGGGAATAAAACTGTCTATGGGAAGCGACACCAGTGATTCCATTTTTACGTCGGATAAATAAGAAGCATAAACTCCGCTTTTTCATAAGGGAGTCCTGAAATGAGTTTATCAATGTTTCCATCCAATACACATTCATCTTCTTGAGAAAGATTTAAAGTCAGCAAGAACTTTC
>JANJTG010000249.1 GCA_024711265.1 Bdellovibrio sp.
GATAAGAAGTAGAATCTTTTTCATGTTCTAATTTTGAACGAGAACTCCAAGTATCCATAATTACAACAAACAATTATATGTTTCCATTTGAGTGTCTTTGGTGTCTATAGGAGAAAGGTCGAGCACTACTTCACGCAAGCCAGGCGGTAAGGATCATTACAAGCTCCCACCGTAACAGTTCCACCTATAGATAATACTGTTCCTCTATTGCTGCTCGCAGAGTTGCTCCATGCATAGCAAGTAGCACTATTCCAAGTGCCACCAGTATTATGTTCTGCGCCATCTTTTGCCACATAGGTAATTCCACCATTTAAAAAAGCCGCCGCTATCGCATCACGAACCCAGACTGGATAAGTCGCTGGATAAGTCGCGCCGAGCTGTTGTATTTCTTCCCAACTTGCCCAATGGCTGCCAGCATAGGCGGCGTTACAAAGAGCATGTCCTCCTGTGGCGACCCCGGCGGCACCCAATATGTTTCCGTTGTATGCCGATGAGGTGAACCCCATAAATGTAATTCCACCACTTGAGGCGGCATCAACGTAAGCCTTGGTCGCCGCATCAGATGACGCCGTCGGCGTTGCGACGTTGGCTATTCTTTTACTTGAAACACTAACAACCCCACTGCCCTGCGGAACCAATGTCACATTGGTGTTGGCTCCTCCCGCAGACACTGTAAGAGCCCCAGAGTTTGAGACATTTCCGACAATATCCGCCGTGATCGTTCCCGCACTGAAATTTCCACTCACATCGCGCTTTACCACAGTGCTTGCCGTGTTGTTGCTCGTCGCATCTGAAATCTCGGCACTGGTCACAGCGGCACAGCCAAATCCATTGCTGCCTGTCCACTTCAAGACATGGCCTACAGTACTGCAATAGAAATCCTTGATGGTTGTTCCCGTGACCGAGTCCGTCGCTAGAATACGGTTAGTCCCTGCAGATCCAGGCGTAGCAACAACTTTGGATAAGGCACTCACCGCACCATCGGCAATCGTGGTCGTCACACTGCCAGAACTAAAACCCGAAGAAGTGATGTCGCCAGTCAGAGTAGTGATATAGTTACCACTTCCACCACTGGGGCCAGAGAAGTTGATACTGCGAACTTCGGTGCCAGTATAATATTTCACTTCATTCGTCGTCGAGTTATACCATATCTGTCCAGCCTGAAAAGATGCGCTCCCCTCCTGACCCGAAGTGAAAGAGCCCAAGCCTATAGGACTTTGTGAAACGCTGGTTCCATTTAAAAAATCAACCAGTTTCTGAAATGAGGAAATTGAGAGATTTCTGGATGTTGAAACGTTGGCAGCAGTTGCGCCATCCACCGTTAATACATCCGTCGCAACGGTGCTACCAATCTTTGCGGCAACTCCCGCATATTGAGAGTTGTATGATTCTAAAGCATACGGAACGGATTTTACTTTTTGTGATCCCAGATCAACCGTTTCACCAGCGACCGTAAAGCTAACGCTCAAAAGACGATCATCACTTGCACCCGTCGTATATCCACAAGATGGGAAGTTCGTACCCGATGTGAACACCTGACCAAACGAAGCGCCTCCTCCATCAAGACGAGTTCCTTCACCCACATTCAAAGCAAAGAATCCGTCCACCACAGGGGCTGTGTGAGTTTCTTCATAAACTAAACACGATCCATCGGGACTTTTAATTTTGATATTAAAAACCACGGAGGCGTCGGCAAGTACCTGTCCATCGGGCTTTACAATTCTTCCCTGATACACAAGACTATGGCGATTGTTGAGCGCGTAAATATTTGCGGAAAATAAAAAGCAAAGAAATAAAATTAGATTAAACTTCACCCTGATCTCCAAAGTTACGCAATTTGAAAAAAAACGAACCTGTTAACTTTTCGGAATAACTTGGAGATATCTATAACAAGTGGATCATCAATACAGCCTGTCCACCATGTCCACGGTCTATTTGTAGAGTATTAGAAAGAGACAAACAAGCGGCCTTCAATATTTAGGAAGGCCGCAAGTGATTATTTACGACATTCGAATTCGTAAAGAGGCGCAAACGTCACAGAGCCCCCGGCTGGAGCCAGACCCAAAACAGTAACAAACTGAATATCGTTAAGGCCGTTGATTCTAGTCACCTCAAGAGCCATAAGATCCTCAGACATATAAGTTTCAGTGTCACCGTAATCGAAGATCTGATCACGACTGTCGCTCCCCTGCAAAGCTTTAACGTCTTTAAGTTTTCCTTTTCCATTTACGATCAAAGCCGCCTTTTTTATAACTCCGCTTTTTGAAACCTGCAAAGTCAATTTCACATCTTTTTCAGAGGATGTGCAGCGAACCAATTGGTCGTTTGCTGCAAACACGACTGACGATAAAAAAGTCACAGCTAAAACGAGTGACATTTTGGCACTTTTAAACATTTTATTCTCCATTGTTTATTGTTTCTTATATTATTGAGATTTCACACAAGACAAAACCAAAGGCTCACTCGATCCACTGTACAAAGATTCAACTTTGAGTCTGGAGTTCTGTATATCAAAAACGAAAGTGGTCTCGTTGCGCCCCTCTAGGGACTTCATTACCAAGGCCTTCAGCGATGAGTCGTCATTCTTTTGAATTGCCACAGAGTCCAATGAAACAACGTCAGAGGTCGTTCCCTGCACCGATCTGGTCAATAAAACAACCGGCGATGAAGCCCCAAAAGTAATATTGAGGTGAAGCGTAAGGGCCTCAAGATTCAGTTCCTCGTGAGTTTTAAGATTTTGCTCCGTTGCACTGCAAACGACTGAAATGTTGGACGTGTTTGTTCCCGCAATGGCAAAAGAAGCAAAGACGTTAATTACCGCAAACATAGACGCCTTCAAAGATTTAGACATACTTATCTCCTTGTTTTCTATGGATTGAGTGCATTTGCTATGCCACCAGAACGGTGCAGTTTATGACACGGCTATCCAGAAACTTCTAGCTCCCGGAGGCGTATTTGATAAATTTATACGCATGTCGCCGAAGTCCACCTATGAGCGGGGACAAGACTCGGCGATAGACATGACAGGCACGATACAGGAGATCTCAGATATAAATCAAATCCGTTACTTTGGTTCTCTTCTTCGCTTTCCGGGAATTTGAGACCTTCTCTTCGTCCACGCCGGGATTCACGGTCTTATTCTCAGGTCTTGCCCCGTCATTTCTAGAAGAGTCATTCTTATCCTCTTCATTTCCCTTCTGGGTATGCTGCAATGTCATCAAAAACCTCCTGTTATTGATGTCCTACAGACATACTCTCAATAACAAAGGAGGCCCCGAAAGAGGATCAGGCCTTCATACTGTTTAAATTAGAAATTTTGACACAGTTTATAGGGGGCAGTATTGAAAGCTGCTCATTCCCCAACGTTTTAAGGCGGCAACCAGAGTTTTTGCATCTGGATTTCGACTCTGCTCAAGATCCTTACCCGCACATGCCAAATTTAAATTTGCACGATGAATATTGAAATCTACGTTCTCCAGCAGTTCCAAGCCCAAAAAGAGCAGATCACGACTCCACTCCCCCGAAGACATGGAAGCCAATTTTTTAGAAAGAGTTGCGAACGGTTTCGTAGCATTTTTTATATCCATATTAAAGGGGCCACTAACATAATCGAACGAGATCTTCGCCCCTCTTTGGCTTTGAGTCGCATATGTTTCAACCAACTTCGAAATATTCATGGATTGAAAGGCGTTGATATCCTTCTGCAATTCGATGGAATAAATAAATCCATCATCAATTAGACCCATAACCGGAAGAAGCTCATGCAAGACCAGAAGTTCATACTTTGCATAATCTTTGGCTGTGTACTGCCACAATGATCTCGAAATAACAATTTGCGGAGGATTCATTTTAGGGAAGTTGATGGCGGTGTATTCCTTGCCCTCATAAAACACCTGTTCCTCAACTGTAACCACGACCTCACGTAGCTTTTGAGAATAGACCGCCTGAAAGTTCTCCATCGGAAAAACTGAATCTGGCGTTTTTTGAATCTTTGCACCTAAGGTCTGTGCAATATCAAAAAACTCTGCTATGCGAGGATCTCCGCAATGGGTCTCTTGTCCTTCGTTGATAGGGCTAGCCATTCCGCTTGCGGGACCGAGAAGGGGAAAGAGAAGCCCCAAGAGAATCAGCGATCTTTTCATCAATCTTAGTAAGGGGATAAAGGGAGATGGTGATGTTGTAAACGCTATCATGATGCTCCAAATCTTTCTGAGAAAGGCCGTTAATCTTTCTCCGGAACTTGGCAATTTCCGACTTAATCTTCTCTAGATTTTTATGGTTAGCTGAAAAAGTCAACGTCGATTGATTTCGGTAGCTGATATCCACCCGATAAAAGCTTTCCTCCGCCTTCTTTAGAAACTGCTTCTGCAAGGTCTTCAACGCTTCCGTCGTGTACTGCGGGTCATTTACGATCGTCGAGTTCTGTCTTTTCGCTAGCCGCAAAGAGCCTTTACTGATCTCAATAAAACCCATTCTGACAAGACGATTCAAAGCCTCTTCCGCCTGTGCAACCTCAATTCCCAATCTTTCAGCGATCCATACGGGAGATGCTTTAAAACTCTTAAGATTAAAGAGTTCCAGTATCGCGACATGATACCATGCTGAGATGAATCTAAAATGATCCAGATTAAAGGGAACGAACTCATCATATCTTTCCCTTTTTTCTTTTTTCTCGAGCTCGTGTTCATCCTTCATACTTTTTATATAAGAACGAACCTCAAGCACCGAGAGCCCTATAGCTGGAGCCATTCGGGCGATCATCTTTGATGTGACTTTATGATTAGATCGAAGAATCTTTGAAAGTAAACTGGGCTCAACTTTAAGGTCGCGGGCAAAGGCTCGCAGAGAGTACCTTTGATTGCGCGACCGCTTCTCCGCAAAGGAAGCTTTCAAAACATTGACAATTTCCAGGGAGGTCTTGTTCATCCCCTATAGGATGCAGTAACGACTCCCCCAAATACAAGGGAGTTCGTTAATCTGCCTCGTGTCATGGCTTTTACTTCAAAGAAAGATTGAAAGCGTTTTCCTTGGCGGGTCCAGAAAAGGCCTGCAACGTCAGGACACCACTTGAATATCCGTAGTGGTAAGAGCCCTCCATCGTTTTGCAGTTACTCTGTTCCGCCCAGGCCACCTGAACGGAGCCGTTAAACTCATTCCCACCGATCTGCACCAGCGCCGAACACACGAGGTTTCCATTCTCATAAAAAAGAACCTTACCGCCAGCATTGCCAGTCACGAACTCAATAGTGTGAGTATCGTTCCCCATGACCTTCCACTTTTTATTAAACATCTGAGCAATCTGCTCGCGCGTGCTCACTAAATAAAATGATGTTGAATCAGAATTCGTGGAATCATCACCTAAGGCCAAATGAGACCCGGAAAGACTGAACTTGAGGGCCACATTCATTGACGCGCACTCGGCATCATCAAACTGTGATCCGTCTGACATCACTTTTTGCCCACCCGCAAAAGTAATTGTTCCTCCAGCCTGGGCAAAACCACCAGAATAAGCATAGCTATAGTCGACCCGCGTATTATGAACGCAAAGTTTATTGCTATTCAGAATATAGACATACACCTTTCCACTAGACTTATCCGCACCATCATTCAATAGACTCAAATTCAAGACATAACCGCTCCATTTGCCAGAATTTGAAGACCAGGATCGATTCATGGTACTAAACACTTGATTGGAAACACCTTGTCCATTGCTGACTTCATTTGTTCCCGAAGGAGTCGCCGCAACTTGGGTCGTTGTCCCGGATGAGGAGGAATTGGAACTATTCGATCCTGTTGTTGGCGTGATGGAACCACCTGAAGTACTACTTCCAGAACCACCCCAAAAGCCAGCACCGACTCCCGACGCGCCTCCCGTAGTTGCCGATCCCCCACTACCACCTCTGGGCATCGTAGGATTGAGATCGGAGGCGGCTGAGCTCAGGTCTCCCGAATCAAAACCACTCTTTGCGCAGTTTTGAAAAGTTACGATCAACAGAATACTCGCCACAGCAATAGAAATACTTTTCTTATTGAGCTTCTTCATCATTCCCCCC
>JANJTG010000500.1 GCA_024711265.1 Bdellovibrio sp.
CTTCTCGCTCGACACGGCGGCGGGCCCCTACGGCCCGGCCGATACCGAAGACCAGCTCGAATGCCGCCAGAACTTCGCCATCCTGACCACCGACGGCTATTGGAACGGCAGCATCGGCACCCGGACCATCGGCGACCAGGATGGCGTGAGCGGCTTGTCCATCGAGAATCCCGAGGACAACACCGACACCGTCCGCTACACGCGTTCGCACCCCTACCAGGACACCGGCACGACCACGAACTACAGCAACACGCTGGCCGACGTGGCGATGAAGTACTGGAAGACCGACCTGCGCACCGACCTGGACAACATCGTTCCGACGGGCGCCAGCAACCCGGCGTTCTGGCAGCACATGGTCACCTTCGGCATTTCGATTGGCCTCAAGGGCACCGTGGACCAGGGCTCGGTGGCCGAAGTGCTCCGCGACGGCCGCCCGCGCATTAACGGCAGCGCGGTGAACTGGCCCGACCCGACCAATGCGGAAGATGCCGAGCGCATCGACGACCTGCTGCATGCCGCCGTGAATGGCCACGGTGAATTCATCGCCGCGAGCAATGCGGAGAGCTTCAGCACGGCCCTGTCGGGCGTGCTCGGCCTGATCCAGTCGCGCCTGGCCTCGGGTTCGAACGTCGCCACCAACAGCACCACCTTCCAGTCCGACACCCGCATGTACCAGGCGACCTATCGCACCGGTTCGTGGACCGGCGACCTGGTGGCGCGCGACGTCACGGCCGCGGGCGGCATCGCCAACACCGAAGCCTGGCGCGTCACCACCCGCATCGACGCCAGCTACGACAACAACCAGACCGGCGACGATTTCCACCGCCGCCCGGTGCTCACCTGGAGCGGCTCGGCGGGTACGACGTTCCCGACCAACGCCCAGGCCACCGCGCTTGCCCGCAGCACCGGGCCGGCGATCGTCACGGGTGCGAACAACGCCAATTACATCAAGGGCGACCAGTCGCTTGAGATCTCTGCCGGCGGCGTGTTGCGCAACCGCACCACCGTGCTTGGCGACATCATCAATTCCTCGCCCTTCTACATCCGAGACTCCGAGCACATCTTCGTCGGTGCCAACGACGGCATGCTGCACGCCATCGACGCGCTCACCGGCAACGTGACGTTCTCCTACGTCCCGGCTGGCCTGAACTTCTCAAGGTTGGCCACCATCAGCGACCCGGCCTACACCCACGACTTCTTCGTGGACGGCCCGGTGGCGGTGTCGAGCTACCGCCTGGTTTCGGGCACCAACTACCTGGTGGGCACGCTGGGCCGTGGTGGCAAGGGCGCGTTCGCGATCGACGTGTCTGATCCGGACGGCATCGCCGCGGGCGACGTGCTGTGG
>JANJTG010000532.1 GCA_024711265.1 Bdellovibrio sp.
ACCCGCGAGCGCATCCGCCAGATCGAAGCCAAGGCGCTGCGCAAGCTGCGCCACCCCAGCCGTTCGGAGACGCTGCGCAGCTTCCTCGACGTGGAATGATCGCTCCCGACCCGCAGTATCGAAGCCCCGCAATCGCGGGGCTTCGCTTTTCTGACCACGACTTTAAGGGCGAACCGGGCCGGCATGGCGCCGCGCCATCCCGTGCCACACGGCAAGTTGCAATGGGCCAGCGGCAAGCGCGAAGACCCCGATTCGATGCTGCCGTCGACAGCTGGACCGCGCATCCATCGAAAGCGGTCTGCAACCGGGCGAGTGACCGACCTCGGCTGCATTGCTACGATAGGCATACGGGCCTATAGCTCAATGGTTAGAGCAGAGGACTCATCGAAAGGTGACGCCGCACAGGAATGCGCGGATGAAAACGGGAAGAATTCAGGGGAACCGCATCGCGGCCGGGCAACCGGCTGGCCGGCGGCAATCCTGAGCCGAGCCGGCGGTACACCGCCGGAAGGTGCAGAGACTACCTGAGGGCTGAAGCGCCCTTAATGACAGGCCAGAGCCTCCCGCACCCCACCAGCGCAGGCTGAGGGTGATGAGATAGTCCACGCCGGTGCGAAAGCATCGGGCAGCGTGAATCCTTTGGTTCCAGGTTCGAGTCCTGGTGGGCCCATGTCAGCGCAGGCGAATCAAAGTCTGCGCCGGCGCATCGAACGCCACCCTCCACCCCAGCCGCGCGGCGAGGCGGTCGAGCAGGGCGGATCCCGTGCCGGTATCCGCACGCGTGGCCAGGGTGGCATCGCCACCGGCGTCTTCCGGCGACATGGCGAGGATGATCCGGTCCTGCACGCGCGCCAGCCGCAGGGTGCCCTCGGTACGCGGTTGCGCCAGCTTGCGTGCCAGCCCGGCGATCAGCAGCACGGCTTCGCGCGGGGCCGTGGACAGATCGCCCACCGCATCGACCTGCACGGCAATGCCCGGCTTGCCGGCCAACGCGATGTCGGCGGCCTCCCGCAACAGCGGCGCGGCCTCCAGGGTCTCGACCTGCAGCGGGCGCCGCCTCGCCGCGGCGAGCATGGCTTCGAGCAGTCGGTGCATCTCGCCTACGCCACGCGCCAGCCGCGCATGCCGGGCCCGCTGCGCCGGCGACGCGCCATCGTCGTCCAGCAGGACCTCGGCCACGCCCTGGATCACCGCCAAGGGGGTGCGCAGTTCGTGGCTGGCGTCGGCCAGGAACGCCTGCTCGTGCGCGTCGGCGTCGACCAGGCGCGCCTGGTAGCCATCGATCGCCCGCGCCAGCCGGCCGAGGTCGTCGTCGCTCACCGCGGCGGCGAGCCGGGTGGGTTGCGGCTGCACCGGCAACGCCTCCACGCCTTCGGCCAGCGCGCGGACCGGCTTGAGCGCAATCCCCGCCAGCCACCAGCCCAGCCAGCCAGCCAGCACGGTGCAGGACAGCAGCATCGCCGCCACCAAGAGGTGCAGGCGGCGCTCCATCGCCTCGATGTCGCCGAGGTCGATGACGAAGATCAGCCGGCCGGCCGCGGTATCGAACACGCCGACATGCGTGGCTGGATCCTGCGGGTCCTCCTGCACGCCGGGCGGGAAAGCCGCGTAGCCGCGCGGCAGCGCGGGATCGTCGCCGCGGTAGCCGCGCAGGCGCTGGGTGCGCGGCAGCTGTGCGGGCAGGTGGTTGGCCAGGCGCAGGCCGTAGTCCTCGGCCTGGCCGCGCAGGATTTCCGTGGCCAGCACGTACTCGTTGTCCTCGGCGACCGCCAGCACGG
>JANJTG010000004.1 GCA_024711265.1 Bdellovibrio sp.
ATTCTCCCGTTATTCTTGAAATCGCTACGGGTTCAGATGAGAATATTATTCCCAAAATCGAGATCTCAAGTCTTGATGGCGCAAAGACGAAATACGTCTGTTCTCCGTCCTTAAAACTCAGTGAGACCTCTGAGCCTAAGAGCGCCTGCTTCATCACTTCGGACACACCCGGTGATTTCACGGTGAAGATTCAAAGTCCTCTTCAAGAAGAGATTCCTATCAGATTTGTGACGACAAACTCGATCTTTGCCTTTGCGGACGGCGAAGATGGGACGGCAAAGGCTGATAATATTGAAACTATCAAAGTTAAAGTGATCGCGAAGAATTCCTTGGGAATTCCTAGAATTGGATTTGTGCCTGCCCTCAGGGTTTCATCCTCTGACGTGAGTTCGACCTGTGTACCTGCGAATGTTTTGGGGGAGTCTCTCTGTTCCTTGAAATCCTCGAAGATCGGTCACTTCATTGTGGAGTCCGAAGATCCCACGGTTCCCAATAAATTGACCATTCAGTTTACGGGGGCCTATGGCGGCATCGCCCCGGATAATCCAGGAGCTGGGATTATCAACCAACTGACAGCCGTCACAGATCCGCGAAGTGTTTCTGTGATTTATATAGATTTAAAAGACGAAGACGGAGATCCCATTGTTGGTGTTGTTCCCGTATTGGACATCTACGGCACGGGCGTAAATACTTACATCTGTCAGCCTAGCAACAACAGCGGTCTTGTTCGTTGTGAGATTAATTCCACTGAAAGCGGAACAAAGACGGTTCGAGTGGTTCAGCCGCCCGTAGCAGAAACGGTTTCTTTAAATATATTAGGCAATATCCGCACCTGCAGTGCGGCCTTTTCAGCAACAACCGAACAAGTATGGCAAGGTCCTGATATTGGCACTTGGGGACCTTGTACGATTCTTAGTTGTGAAGCGAACTACACTTTAACCAGCAACACGTGTATAGCCGACACAAGATCCTGTCAGCCTATGCCGGTTGGGGGAAGTCTTGGCACACAGACATGGGATTCTCATAATACGGATAAAACCTGGGGGTTTTGCACTTTAACCTCTTGTTTGCCAAATTATACGTTAACAGGGTCGGCGGCTGGAAATAGTTGTGTTGCCGACACGCGAAGTTGTCCAAGTAATGAACTTGTTGCTCAGGCGATAGCGGGGGAGCAAACATGGAATGGAACGAGCTGGGGTGTATGTAAGGCTACGAATTGTCAATACCCTTATAAACCACAGAGCGCCGTGTGCGTAAGTGCGGATGTGCTTCCTGCATTAACGGGCTTCCTTGTGGATGTTGTTAAAGCTTTGCCATCACAGGTTTACACATCCCAGATTCTTGTCGTGAGTGGAGTTGATCGAAATATTCCAGTCTCAGTTTCGGGGGGAATTAATTCCTATATCGAGACAAGACGTCTTCCGGGAACTTGGATAAATCGAGGTGACGTGATCACTATTGCAAGCCTCAGTGATCCTCAAGAGGGTCTGATTAACGGAGACGAAATCCGCATTGTTTCAACGTCTTCGCCAGATTTGGTGACTACGACCACGGTCACTCTTAAAGTGGGGCAGGCGGCCGATCTGCAATGGAATATTACAACGACGAATGCATTGCCTCCGCAAAATCCTGTATTAACCCATCTTGCGAACATGAACTCCTTCACGGTGACTTGGGGGGCCGGTGGCGTAGGAAATGGCGGCGCGGGCGGTTGTAAACTGCAATACTATAAAGATGAAATGACCTGGACTGATCTTACCGGAAGTTATGATTGTGATACTCCTCAAAGTACTGTCACGGTATCTTTACCCGGAGACGGTTGGGCTAATAACTTTAACTCTTCCGGCGTCAGCGTGCGTTTGGCTCAAGTGGGCGATGGCAGCGAGGTGTTGACGTTCGCTCAAAAATTGACTTGTTCGGCAGAAGCGATCATGCCGCAATTTAATAATCCGACGAAAGATGAAAACTGCAATGGCCTTTGGAATGATGAAGACGACAACGTGGCTCCCTTGGGGGGCGGCTTTACGATTTCAGCAACAGATGGCGGGGATGCAAGTTTAACGGGAAGCAGTTCCGTTGTACTTAATATCGCTTGTCCCACGGATCAAGCTGGGGGTGTTCAGATGGCCTTCGGCAATTCATCGAATCCGAATAATTGGACGTCTTGTCAGGCAACGCAAGCCCATACTTTGATTGCGGGAACGGGTTTAAAAGATGTGTATGTACGATTTAAAGATCAGTACGGAAATACAACCTCTGATTATACGCAATCAATCACTTTGGATCAGACTGCGCCAGCAGCCGGCAGTTTGACCATCAATGGGGGTAGCGATCGGACGAATAACTTGTTAGTGACTTTGGATGTTGTTTGTCCCACAGACAATAATCCACCGATTGAGATGGCCTTTGGTGATTCCGCGGGAGCAACCAATTGGACGGCCTGTGTTCCGTCAGCACCATTCACGCTATCTGGCGGGGATGGGACGAAGTTAGTCTATATTCGATTTAAAGATAAATTCGGTAATATCAGTGCAGACACGAGTGCCAACATCATCTTGGATCAAACGGGGCCAACGTCTTCGCTTAGTTATACTAATGGTTGGATCAACTCGCTCAGTCTTCCTTTAACTGTCGGAGTTCTTGATGCGCAAGGTTCAGCCCCCCTCACATGCTCTATCGAGGCACAAGAAGCGGCCTTGTCTGCTGGCGTGGCTGGAGTTTATGGAGCCTATAATCAGGTTTCAAATTCTTGTGTAAATACCAGCATTCCAGTGGAAGATGGTAAAGCTTATAAGTTGCGCATGATCAGCACGGACAGTCTAGGTAATGTCGGAAATTATGTGGTCCCTTCTTATGAGGTGAAGGTGGATACTGTGAATCCAATCATTTCCGGTGTCACCTCAACAACGACGATCGATGAACCCTCATGTGGAACCGTGCGAGTCTCTGTGTCAGCAAGTGACAATAGTGCAGGATTTACTGGCGCAGCTTATTCTTTCGACAGTGGAGTGAGTTGGCAGGCGTCAGCGGTGAAAGATTTTTCTACGACGTCTCTTAATTTAGCGATCGGGTCTGTGCAAGTGCGGGATGCTGCGAACAATGTGACAAGTTACCCGGGGACGGTGACAGGATCTGCGACCACTTGTTATACGTATTCATGGCAATCTTCGGGCTGGGGTTCGTGTTCGGCCAGTCCTTATTGGGGAGGTTGGGACAGTTGCTCGGCTTCTTGTGGTGGCGGAACTCAGTCGCGCACTTGTTACAATACTTGGGGAACACAATCTCGCTCCGTATGGTGTCAGCGAAGTGATGGTGCCACGGTGGCCGATGGGTTCTGTTCTGGCGCAAAGCCAGACACCAGCACCTCTTGTTATTCGGGTTGTTCGGGATCTTCTACGCAGTCGTGCAATACCCAGGCTTGTATTGCCTGTGCTTCGGAAAGCGCTGGATATCGCGTGATATGGCAGTGTGGTGGTTGTTCTTTAACCGGCCTTCCAGCGGGAACGGCAGGTCAAACGGTGACGGGGTATTGTGGCAATGGAAGTCGTGCCCAATATCAGTGTATATCCGGATACGGTTGGGAGCTTGTTAGTTTCTCTGAGGTTTGCATGTAGATCCAGGCGCTTTGTGATCGGCCCACATGGAATGAAAAATGTTTTTAAAATGAATAAAATTAAGATAACTGTTTACGAAGAGGTGAGGTGTTATGAAAAAGACTATTTTGGTCCTCAGTTTGATGGCAGGTTCGTTCAGCGCTCAAGCTAAAGACACTTGCAAACATAAGCTCGAACAAGTGGCTCTAGCGGCCTTTGAGGCCACGGAATTTAGAGTTGCCGATATGCCCGTTGTCGCCAGAGTAAACATGATGCCTAAATATAAGGAAGTAACGATCTTTCAATACAAGGCTAGATACAAAATGTTCATTCAATTAAGAAACGAAGATGCCAAACTTTGTGATGTCGTTGGGATGACGCCGATCAAAGAAGTACGCTAGGGGCGGATCTGGCCCAGAGAATCCTGGGCCAGAAAACCAACTAGTGAATTAAAGCCGGATTTTTATCCATAAACTCATTAGAATCAATCATGTTCTCAACAACGGCTTGTCGAAGAGTTCCCTTGTTCAGAGAGCTCAAGAAGTAATTTAATCCTTCCGGATCTGCCTCTCTACCTAAGATTCTTTGATAAAGGAAAATCACAAAATCTCGATTGTCAGACGGAAACTGTTGGGTGAATTCATTTGATTTGATTATCTCCAAAAGGACAGAACGAAGGGGGCGCCCCTGTCTTAGCAGGTCATCAAAATAATTTCCGCCCGAAGGATCGGGGTTGCGTCGAAGCAAAACTTTAAAGGCCTCGTTGAGAGGTCTTGAATACACAGACATGCCACCAGAGGAAGTCGGTTTCAGTTCGGCGAGGGTAGGAGGTCTGCCAAGGCAGTTTCTAAATTGATCCAATGCCACTGAGCTAGAGTTTCCATAGATATTTAAAGAGCTGTTTGTCATTCCGTTCACTGAGGAGAATTGATCTATTGCAGATCCTCGACAGGAGCCATTGGATAAACTCCAATTGAAAGAGGAACTGATTTGATTGTTGCTGATTTGCGTACCTTGCGCGCCGTAAATAGAAATCCCAATGCGGGCATTTCTAATTCTATTTGCAGAAACAGTTCCGCCGTTCACCAGTCGTCCTTGCGGTTGATACCAAAGCCACGGACCAATATCAAGACCGAGTCCGCAGAAGGCCAAGGGGCCGCAATCCACGGTGTTGTTTAAGACAAGAGTTCCGGCAAAATCTCCTCCGGTTGTGCCATTGAAATTATCCAGCATCAATCCGGCAAAAGCGAAATTGTAGCTATTGATAATTTTATTGTTTCTGATCTGCGCGCGGGGAGCATTACCGATAATAAGACCCACATCCGAGTTGTCGCTGAATTCGGAATTGATGATGGTCAGTCCAGGACCCGAGTGCACAGTCAGCCCATCGGCCCAGGGTTGATCGTTGGTGTTTGGATGAATAAGAAGACTTCTTCCGTTGTCGCGAAAAAGGACTCGATCAAAAAGGGCGTTTTCTCCGCTAAACTCCATGCCGGTTCCTCGGACTGTTTGTTGAACTGTCAGACCGATGAACTGGCAGTTATTACAGTTGTGAATCTGAGAGTTAAAAGAGTTGGGATTCCCCCATTTAGTGACGGAGGTTCCATGTTTTGCCAGGCGATACACCTTGTTCCCGTTCAAGATGACATGATCCAGTGTTAAAAACTGCGCATTGTTGCTTCTAAGAAGAGGACCGTCCGTAAAGTCATCTTTTGCGAAAAGTTCCGCGCAGGTTCTTGAGTCTTGGCAAGCCGGATCGGAGGTGTTTCTTCCAAGAGTTGTTAAAACAACATTGGAGGTGCCACTGAAGTCAATGCGAGTTCCGACATAGTAGCGTCCTGGTCTTAAGATGATCTTGTTTGTTCTTTGCAGGCACGTGTTGATCGCGATCCCAGCATCGACGTTGGGGTTGTTGACGGCTCGTTCGGCACAAAGGCCACCACCAGGACGGTTGACGAATTCTTCAGCCAAGGTCTTTGAGGTGAATTGAAGACTTATAATAGAGAAGATTGCGTGGAGTATAAGCTTCTTATTTTTGGTGAGGAATGTAGTCATTTGGCCCCTCTGGGTTTGAGCCTAGTTATGCCATGAAATTATTCAAATAAAATAGGTGCAGAAGATTTTCACCATGGCAGCTTTGAAGTTTCGTAGGAGAAAATCGATAACCTACAGGGCTTCTCTGGCGCCCATTCAATACATATCTGTGATGAATGCTGAAAAGATTCCGAGTCTATAGGGTTTTCGATAGACCAAATATTATTTTCCAGACTAATCGTCGGAGATATTAAAGTGTAGGTGATATCTCGAAAACCTACGGAGGAAATCCGAAATAATCTAGGAAATGTTATTTATTTCGGGAGCAATCATGCGCGTTAACCACGCTTTAACAGGAATTCTATTGATTCTGTCGGTGGCTGTGCCGGCAGCATCGGAGCAGCATAAGGGTATGAGCTTTCAAGCCGTCTTGCGCGATCCCGAAGGGCGTTACCCTACGGCTTCCGGCGTTACGGCCACGTTACAGATTTTAGATCCGGTCAGTAATTGCGTTTTGCGCGAGGAGGAGCATTCGGGTGTGAATATTTCGAATGGTTATTTGAATCTAGCGATCGGCAGTTCTTCGGCTACAACGCCTTTGAACTCGAATCCTAGTCCTCTTCTTTCTATGAGGGAAGTGATGGATAACTCAAAACCCATCAATGGATTTAATTGCGTGTATAATCCAAGCGCTCATCATGGAAGAAAACTTCGTTTATCGGTGAAGGTGCCTAGATCTTCAGGCGGGCAGATTGATGATGTTATTGCCGACTTCAATATGAGAGCCGTCGCTTATGCCGTAAACTCAGAAACTTTAAACGGTAAAAGTGATTCGCAATTTATCAATGTCAATGACTCTAAAAATCTCACGCAGACGAATGTTGAAAGTATCTTTCAACGATTTACGAAGCTTGATGCCTTATTAAACAATGCAAATTCCGCCGGAACATCATTGGGTGTCAACATCACCGGGAATGCGGCCACCGCAACCAGTGTGAGTGGTACCGTCGGTATTGCTAATGGTGGAACTGGCGCCATTACGGCAAGTGCGGCTCGAACGAATTTAGGACTAGGAACTTTAGCAACTCTTTCTCCAACAGGAACTGCTGACAATACGACCTATCTTCGTGGTGATGGCACTTGGGCCACAGTTTCGGGCGGTGGTGGTGGGACTATCACGCAGGTCACGGCTGGGACTGGACTGAGTGGTGGGGGCAGTTCGGGCGCAGTCAGTGTGAGTGTCAATTACGGAACAGCGGCCGGAACGGCGGCAGAAGGTAATGACTCGCGCATCACGGGGGCTTTTCAGTCTTCCACGAATTTAACGGGCGGGGATTTGTCGGGAACTCTTCCTGGTCCGACAGTGTCTCGAATAAATGGAGTGAATGTTTCAACGGCTGTCGCTGGTGATGATCAGAAATTTTTAAAATTCGTGAATGGCAGTGGCTGGCAGCCGCATTTTGTTAAACTTTCTGAACTTAAAAATAATTTAGGTACGGCTTCAGTTTTTAACGTCGCTGCCTGTACGTCGTCACAGACCATGGCATGGTCTTCTTTAACCGATCAGTTTTCTTGTCAGGATATTACTCTTCCTGTTGCAAAGGTAACAGGGCTTGCGACTTCTGCGACGACGGATGCGACAAATGCTACGAACATCACCAGTGGAACCTTGGATGTGGCACGTTTGCCCAGCAGTGTGACGAATGGTCTTTGGATGGAGTCTGGTGGAAG
>JANJTG010000013.1 GCA_024711265.1 Bdellovibrio sp.
TTAAAAGCATTTGTAAAAATAATCGGGGTCAAACGATTGTTGAGTCTTTGGTTGGATTTGCGTTGATTTCTGTGGTGGGCTCCGCCTTTGTTGGGGGGATGGTCGCTTTGCGAAATACGACAAAAGACACGGTCATCATGTCATCCTCCGAAAAGCAAATCAGTGACATCGCCGAAAACATTAAGGCCGGAGTTGAAAACTACCAGGTGAATTTTGACTATTCCGAGTCGGCGGGGGCTGTTTTGGATGTGAACAATCTTCCGATGGCTTGGGATAATGGGCGGATTGCGCCTCGTGAGGCATGCAAGGACTGTGCGGGAACCTATGGATACACGATTCAACCTTACGAGTCTTTCCGGGGGCTTTACAAGGTGACTTTGCGTATGACGCATAAAACTTGGGCCGAGAAGGGGGAGCCCTTCCGAGACTATATTTTCGTGGTGAGTGCAAAATGATGTTAAAGAATAACAAAGGTTTCACAGCTATTGAGGTTGCGGTGGGAATTGGCTTGGTGGCCATTCTCACAACGATCGTTCTGACGACGCAACTGATGGTCAGTCGTGACCAGATGAAGTTAAGTCAGGAGTTGGAAAACTCTATTGATACAACTTTGGCCGAAAGAATCGTTTTCTCGGATCTCAACAATGTGGATCCCGCCTACAATAACATGCTGGTGAAAGATGACTCTGATCTCCCATTTTTTGATTATTATCCAGATCTGCCAGCCAATAGCATCTCAAAATTGGATCGAGAGGTTTCACTCTCGCTCAATAAACGTACAGAGTTCTATATTCTGACTCAGGATATCGGGGCAGGAGCATTGATGAACTATGACCCTACGGCAGCCTACAATATTGGTGCAACCCCTGATGATTTTAATACATCTGCGGCTTTGACATTTGTAAGTTTAAATAAAAGCAATTGGATTTCCAAGCAGCGCGCTAATTTTTGGGTGAACGGAAAGGCTTTGATGTTGGATACTCCAGCTCGCCTTCGCCCGCTGGATGCGGCGGGACGCGTGGATATGAAGGTGGCTCCGCGAAGTCCTGTTTATATTGGCTCCGTCAATGGAATTGCTTTGAATGCCGACTCTACGATTCAGGGTCTCGTGAATGTGACGCATCCCCAGACGGGAGAGAACATCACGACGGCAGACCTATTTTTGCGTCGAGTCCCTTCCATTGGTGGAGGACAGTCTCTGGTTCGTTTGCGAGCAGTCCGCTTAATTAAATATTACCTAGTAAGTTATCAGGATGATCGCTGCGTGAAGACTCCGGCTTATCTCTATAAGTCTGTCTATGAAAATGGAGCTTGGTCAGAGCCTTTTATGATGGCGGATAAGGTGGCAGAGTTTCGACTGCGTCGGGATTCAGTCTTGAAGCGAATGATTTATTTTAAAATTAAAAAGGTCGAGATGAAAAAACAACAGCAGACAGCAGGTCTGTAGGTTCTGTAGGGGGGAATTATGGAACGTAAAGCACACTGGGTGATATGGCTGGTGGGGATGACCTTGAGCAGTCTTGCTGGAGCTGTCGAGCAAGACTTTCCAATGTCTGTGAACACGAACACCTCAGGGGATTCGGTGGTTTCAGCGCCGGCTTCGGGTTTGGTGAGTCGATCGGGGAAAGACAGCGTGATGATTAAAATAAATAATTCCTGCTTTGGTGCAAACTTGCGTGGTGTGGGAAATCCACTTTCTCCGGATGGAATTATCACGGCTGAACTGACTTTAGTGATCGGTAGTAAAGAGTATCCACTGGTCGTGAACTATCCGGGAAGTTTAGTCACTAAAAAAGGCATGGTCGATGTGGCTTCGGTGACTCCCATGGACAGTAGTCTTTACACAATTCCAGGCGGGGGGAGTGCGGGACTTTACGGAAATTCAGTTTTATTAAGGACACCTATCCCGACTGATGTGACTATCGATTCCAGTGGAAATATTAAGAAGGGTGCGGGTGAGAATATCTATCTGAAGAGCTATAGATTTCGTCAGACAATTACAGAGTGCAAGTCGGGAGCCGTTTACGGATCCTACGGGTACTCGGCTTCTCAACCTACTTACGCGTGCGGATCTTATATGGGGAAGAACGGAATCTTGTCTGCCTCCTTCGGTGGCATCTCGGTGTCGTCGGATAACTCCAATGTCGAGATCAATGTGGCTTTCCCAGGGCAAACCGGTTTTTGCGGAGGATATTGGTCGCCTTTGATGGTGTTCTTTGATGAGGCAAGGCCGCGCTTTGATAACTCCAGTGAGTTCCCTCTTAATCCGACTGGAAAAACCATGTGGCCCGAGGCGAACGCTCCGGGATGGTTTGTGGCTTTAGATCGTGATAAGTCCGGAAAGATCGATACGAAAGAGGAGCTTTTCGGGGATAATGCCTCGATGGAGAATGGCTTTGAGGTTTTAAAGAAGTTCGACTCCAATAAAGATGGGATGATCGATAAGCGCGATAAGGACTTCCGTAAGCTGGTTCTTTGGAATGACAAAAATGGTGATGGAGTTTCTCAAAAAGAGGAAGTCGTGAAATTATCTACGAAGGTGGTTAAGATCTCTTTGGATTATCAGAAAGATGTCGTGCAGCCGATGGGAAAATACGCTGAAGCTCGCGAGAAGTCCAAATTTTGGTATAAAGAAAAAGGAAAGATGAAAACAGGCGACATCATTGATATTTGGCTTGCGCCAGCAGAAATGCGCTTAAGTCAGCGCTAGAAATGAAAAAGGCCGCTTGAAAGCGGCCTTTTTAGTAATTACTTCTGAGCGGGATAGATTTTTTCGCTGAAAGAACCAAATGATTTCTTCGCTTCTTCAGAGTTTTGCATTCCCATTTTCATAAGCTCTTGAGAAAGACGTGCGCCTTCTTGAACTTGTGTTTGAGCGAAATCAGCCCAAGTCTGAGCCGCACGAAGGCTTTGATCAACGAGATTTTGAGTTGTCTTTAATTGCCAGCCCCACAATTCACGGAAAGTGTTTGTTGCAGATTCAGCGTAACCCAAGTAAGGATTTTCATAAGTTGTTTGTTCTTTTTGTGCCATGACTTTCTCCTCGGTTTTAGATTTTGCTGCTTTTGCAGCAAAATCAGTCTGACCAAGTTATCGGCAAAAAACCAGAAAATAATTGCTGCATTTGCAATATTTTAATTTTTCCGTTCTCTGGTCCGTGTAGAGCTGGAACTCTTCTTTTTTTTGAAGGGGGAGATGATCGCTTTGACGTTATTGAGGGCCAGTTCTCCCATCTGTGACATCAGTTTGATGTTTTGCTCCATCAGGGGGGTCCAGAAAGAGTTCAAAGTTTTTTCATTCATGCGAATCATGGTCTCGAGCATTTCCACTGGAAAATGCTGAGCGCGCCCCTGCTCAAGAAGGATTTGCGTCAGGACTTCGGACGTGATGTCCGCATCGGTTTCGGCATCAGTGACTTGAATTTTATGACCTTTTTGAATCCATTTTTCAATTTCAGCCAGCGTGATGTAGCTTTTATCCGCCGAGGAGTAGTAGCGGCGATTGCCATATTTTTTAATTTTTATGATTTCATCCATATCTAGAGTTTTTGCTCCTCTTTTTTGCGATTGCAACAAAAATCATTGCCGTGGTTAAATTTTAGCACGGGTTCAGGAGGATGCCATGGAAAATAAGGTTCAACGCATGGAAGAGTTGTTTGAAAAGTCGATGGATACTGTCACCTCACATCCAGCTTTTCTCAATGGTGTATCAGTCTTACTCAATTTCAACTCTTATCGAAAAATTTGGTTCCGTAAGACCATGGAGGCAGTTTGGAAGGATCTTGAACTGCCTATCCGCGGGGATCAAGATAAACTTTTGAACTCTGTTGAAGAACTCAACGTTCGAATTAAGAAGCTAGAGATGGAATTGCAAAAAGAGCGACAAAAAAAAGAGCCAGAGATTAAACGAAGTGCTAAAAAAGTTGAAAATGGAATTTCTTCTGAAGTGGGATTCCAGTAGATGATCGACTTTCAACATTGGCCAGAGACGTCTGGTTTTCTCCAGTTCTTAAAAAGAACAGATCCTTCTTTGAACGACATTGCCTCAACTCCATTTGAGGTTTTGGATGAAGTGGGTGCAATCAGTTTGCGTAAATATCAATCCAATGCAAAGGACCATCGTTGGCCTGTCCTTATTCTTCCGTCGATCATCAATCGTCCCTTTGTCTTAGATCTGTTACCAGAGAAAAGTTTTATTCTGAATCTTCTGAAAAACGGTCATGATGTTTACATGGTGGATTGGGGCATTCCTCAAAGTCACGAGCAGCATCTTAGTTTTGAAAGGCTAATGACTCTGCACTTGGAATATCTTTTGCAAAAAGTGGAGGCAGACTGTGGTGGTGAGAAGGTTCATCTGATGGGGCACTGTTTAGGGGGTACCATCGGATTGATGGCCTCTTTGTTGAATCCAAATCGTTTTGCCTCTTTGACATTGATTACAACGCCTGTTCGCTTTTCTGATAATGATAAACTCAGTCTTTGGGCTCGCTGTCCTGATTTTGATTTGCAGGCCTTTACCGAAGCTTATGGCAATGTGCCGTGGTTTCTATTGCAGTCAACATTTTTGGCTTTAAAGCCAACTCAAGTTTTTCAAAAGTACCGCCAACTCTTTGTGAAATTGAAAGACCCCAAGTTCGTCAGAAACTTTTGGGCGATGGAATCCTGGGCTAATGACAACGTGGACTTACGTGGCGAATGTTTTAAAGTTCTTTTGGGAGAACTTTATCAAAAGAATGCTCTTGAAACAGGGACGATGAAGATTGGCCAAAAGACCTTGGATCTTGGCCAGCATCAGCTACCAACTTTTGTGCTTATCGCCGATGCGGATCACATTGTTTCCCCTCTCAGTCATCTGACCGCCGAGATGGTGCCTAAGGTGAAGAATCTGAAGGTTGTGAACTCAGAAGGAGGACACGTGGGGGCTTTGATTGGTGGGCGCTC
>JANJTG010000018.1 GCA_024711265.1 Bdellovibrio sp.
CAACCTCTTTACCTCTTTTTCTTTGCTCACTAAGGAGAAATAAAAAATGGCTAATAAACTGGATAGCAAAATTCCTAGTGGACCCATCGAAAGTAAATGGAAAAACACAAAATTTGGATACAAGCTTGTCAACCCCGCCAACAAACGTAAACACTCTGTCATCGTTGTGGGAGCGGGTCTTGCGGGAGCCTCTGCAGCCGCTTCCTTAGGGGAGCTTGGATATAAAGTGAAGGTGTTCTGCCAACATGAATCTCCTCGTCGTGCGCACTCTGTTGCTGCTCAAGGCGGTATTAACGCCGCGAAAAACTATCAAAACGATGGTGACTCTGTATATCGCCTTTTTTATGACACCGTAAAAGGTGGTGACTTCCGTGCGCGCGAAGCCAATGTGTATCGTCTGGCGGAAGTGTCTGCAAATATCATCGACCAAATGGTGGCTCAGGGTGTCCCCTTCGCTCGTGAATACGGCGGAACTTTGGCGAACCGTTCGTTTGGTGGTGCACAAGTGTCTCGTACATTCTATGCGCGCGGTCAGACCGGACAGCAGCTTCTTTTGGGTGCGTATTCTGAGATGATGAGACAGGTAGATACAGGTAACGTCGAACTTCGTTATCGTCGTGAGATGTTGGATCTTGTGATCGTGGACGGCAAAGCTCGCGGAATCATCGTGAGAAATCTTTTGACCGGTGAAATTGAATCACACGAAGCGGACGCTGTCGTTTTGGCAACGGGCGGATACTCCAATGTATTCTTCCTTTCCACCAATGCGATGAACTGCTCGGCGACAGCCGCATGGAGAGCGCATAAGCGCGGCGCCTACTTCGCGAACCCTTGTTATACGCAGATCCATCCCACCTGCATTCCTGTTCACGGCGAAAACCAGTCAAAACTGACATTGATGTCAGAGTCCTTACGAAACGACGGTCGCGTGTGGGTTCCTAAAGCTGTGGGTGACAAACGTCATCCAAACGAAATCCCCGAAAGTGAACGCGATTATTACTTGGAGCGCGTGTACCCATCTTTTGGTAACTTGGCTCCTCGTGACGTGGCGTCTCGTCAGGCGAAATATCGTTGTGATGAAGGTCGCGGCGTGAACGAAACCGGTAAGGCCGTTTATTTGGACTTTGCCGACGCGATCAAACGTTTGGGCGAAGATAAGATCTCTGAACGTTATGGCAACTTGTTTGAGATGTACGACAAAATCACCGGCGATAATCCATATAAGATGCCGATGAGAATCTACCCAGCCCCTCACTATACAATGGGTGGCTTGTGGGTGGATTACAATCTTGAGTCGACGGTTCCTGGCTTGTTTGTTGCGGGTGAAGCGAACTTCTCTGACCATGGAGCCAATCGTTTGGGTGCTTCCGCGTTGATGCAAGGTTTGGCAGATGGTTACTTTGTTCTTCCTTACACTATCGGCAATTACTTAGGCGGTACGAAGCTTGAAAAAGTTTCGACGTCGAATGACGCCTTCAAGGCTGCAGAAGATGGCGTTAAAAAAGACGTCTCAAAATTGATGGGCATCAAAGGCGATCGCACTGTGGATAGCTTCCATAAAGAGCTTGGTCACATCATGTGGGAATACTGCGGCATGGGACGCAACGAACAAGGCCTCAAAAAGGCTTTGGAGCTGATCCCTAAATTGAGAGAAGAGTTCTGGCACAATGTTCGTCTTCCTGGTGATGCCAATTACCTGAACGTGGAGCTTGAAAAAGCTGGTCGCGTGGCCGATTTCCTAGAGCTTGGAGAATTAATGTGTCGCGACGCCTTGGAGCGTAAAGAATCTTGCGGCGGGCACTTCCGTGAAGAGTATCAGGTCGACGGTGAAGCCAAACGTGATGATGAAAAGTTCTGTCACGTCGCTGCTTGGGAATACACAGGCGAAAACAAAGCGGAAGTTCGCCATCAAGAAGAACTGACTTTTGAAAACGTACATTTAGCAACTCGTAGCTATAAATAAGAGGCGTAAAATGGCAGGAAAACATATCAATTTGACTTTGAAGGTTTGGAGACAAAAAGGCCCTAAAGATCAGGGTGGATTTGTTGAATATCACGCGAAGAACGTCTCTGAAGACGCCTCTTTTCTTGAGATGCTTGATGCGGTTAATGAAGAGTTGGTTTCAAAAGGTGACGAACCCATCGCGTTTGATCACGACTGTCGCGAGGGCATCTGTGGCGCCTGCGGATTTGTTATCGATGGCGAAGCTCATGGCCGCTTGAAATCAACAACAGTGTGCCAGTTGCACATGAGAAACTTTAAAGATGGTGAAATTTTGACGTTGGAACCTTTCCGCGCTCAAGCGTTCCCTGTGATTAAAGATTTGATGGTGAACCGTTCAGCTTTCGATCGCATTATTTCTGCGGGTGGATATATTTCCGCGAACACGGGAAATGCGGTCGATGCCAACGCCGTTCTTATTCCGAAAGCGGATGCGGATGAAGCTATGTCCTCTGCCACTTGCATCGGTTGCGGCGCTTGTGTAGCGGCTTGTAAGAACGCCTCTGCGGCGCTATTTACCTCTGCTAAAATTTCTCACATGGCTTTGCTTCCGCAAGGACAAGTGGAAAGAAAAGAGCGTGCGATTCGTATGGTCGCAGCGATGGATGCAGAAGGTTTTGGCTCTTGCACAACGACGGGTGCTTGTGAGGCGGCTTGCCCTAAAGATATTCAGCTAACAAACATCTCGCGCATGAATCGTGAGTTCTTTGTTGCGAGCGCAACCAAACGCCCTAAGCAC
>JANJTG010000041.1 GCA_024711265.1 Bdellovibrio sp.
GGAAGCAACTTGTAATGGAACAAGTCGGACAGTTTCAAATTCTCAAACCCTTAGCTTCAGGCGGGATGGCGGATATCTTTTTGGCAAAAAAGATAGGGGATAGCTCGTCCCAAGTGTTTGTCATAAAAAAAGTGACGGCCAATGCCGGTGACAAATGGTACTACTCAAAATTGTTTCTGCGGGAAGCGAAGCTTTCTTTGTCATTTCATCACCCCAATTTAGTCCGAACATTTGAAATGGGCACACATCAAGATAGCTTGTATCTGGTGCAGGAGTATATTGAGGGTGTAAATCTCAGGGATGTCATGAAAGTCATTGAGCGCGATGATCTGATCTTTCCTGCCACCATGGCGTACTATCTTTTAGCTGAAACTTCTTTGGGTCTTTCTTATTTGCATGGTGAACTTTCCGTCAGCAAAGAAGATCAAGTGTGCATACATCGGGACTTGAGCCCTCACAACATTATGGTGAGCCACATTGGTGATGTAAAGATCATCGACTTTGGAATCACCAAATCGCGTGAAAGTGAGTCTTTGACCAAGGTGGGTTCGGTGCGGGGAAAGTACGCCTACATGAGTCCCGAACAAGTGCGCGGGGAAAGCCTAACCCCAGCGTCGGATATTTTCTCTCTGGGAATCGTTTTCTATGAACTTCTTTCGGGGAAACGCTTTTTCGAGAATCTTAACGAAGTTGAGTTGATTAAAACGTTGGATGCCTGGTCAAAAAAGGACCTGGATATTCGCCTTTTAAATGTTGGCAGTGAAGATGGGGATGTTCTGAAGTTGATGTTGGCTCCGGAGCCATCCCAGCGTGTATCGGCTTTGCGTTTGCGAAGCATCATGGAGACCCGTCTGAAGGCGCTAGATGCCAACTATGATAAGAAAGATTTCGCACAGGCTTTGAGTGAGTTCACCAAAAACACTCCGACCCCTCAGGGGTCCGCGACGGAATCGCGGATCGTTATGGGGGGACCTCTGACATCTACAGCAACAGGAAAGTCCTCAGTGCCTCAACAGATCACTCTGTATGATGTGCTCACCAAAGAACCTAAAAAATCCAACTGGGCGATGCCTTTTGCTGGGCTCTTGGTGGTCGCTTCTTTTGGTGTCTGGTATTATCGCCAGCACCCCGAGATCCTTTCGTCGGGACAGAGGGAACTGGCGTCTTCTACGGTCCCTTCGCAGAGAGTGTACAGCAAATCCATTTTGTTAAGATTTGATAATTTCAAAGATAGAAAATCCGTGAGAGTCGCTGTCAATGGCAGTCTCATAGACGGCCTGACCATTCAAAACGGTTTCAAAGTCTATGATCAAGATGTTCTTGTGATTCAATATTATTCCGAGAGCCAGCGCCGCTGGATCGAACACAAGGAGGTTATCAACACCTCGAAACCTCCAGCCCTAAGTTTTGACCTCTAAGGTGAAGCGAGAGTTCTAAAACCCTTCACCCTCTTGCTTTGTACCCAATTTAGCTGGACGAGCTTTTGTTCCCATCGCATCAATCAACGAGCGACCGAAGTGGCTCATCTCACGAGCATTGGGATCCACCCCTTCTTCCGCGGCGGCGGCGGTGGCGCGCGAGTTTTTATCATTGGGGTCGGCGGTGAACTGTCTCATGTTTTGAGTATTCACGGCAATCACCCCTGATGCTGAAACTCCTTGATCCAAGATCGTCAAAGCTTTGTAGAGATTGAGCTGTCGTGACGTTCTGGTTTTAGAAGCCAACTGTGTTTGCGCATCCCCGGTTGCAAGAATATATTTTTTAACATCTTCCGCTTTAAAGGACTGCTTGTGGGCCATCACCAGGGCGGCGGCCCCTGTGACAAAAGCCGTGGCTTGGGAAGTGCCTGTCATATAACCGTAAGCATTGCCAGGAAGGCAGGAGAGAATGTTTTGTCCTGGAGCCGCGATATCCACGGTCTCAACACCATAGTTGGAAGACGCGAGAACCTGTGTTGAAGGATCAATCGCCGTGACGGAGATGATATTGCGAAGTTTATAATCTGCAGGGTAGTAGTGATGTTGATCTGAGTTCGAGCGCTCATTCCCCGCAGCCGCAACAAAAAGAATTCCTTTTTTCTCGGCTTCCGCGATGGCATCGTGTTCTTCTTGAGAAAACTCGGTCCCGCCGCCAGAGTAGTTGATGATGTTTGCGCCCATTTTCACGGCATAGCGAATAGAAGCCACTGTGTTTTTGAGGTTGTCTGTGCCAGCCACTTTGGGATCGTAGTACTTCAGAATCATCAGGCTCACTTCAGGAGCAATCCCTGTAATCCCTTTACTGTTTCCAGCTTCAGCGCCGATGATCCCGGCGATATGTGTTCCGTGCCCATGGTTGTCGTCGAGTTTGCCGTTGTTAGAGACAAAGTTCCAACCATAAACGTCGTCGACAAAACCATTGCCGTCATCATCAATGCCGTTGGAGGCTTTGTCGCGACCTTGGGCATCTTTGCCTGTTTCGCCGGGATTGCGCCAGAGGTTGCTGGCCAAGTCTTCATGTTTGATGTCGATTCCCGTGTCGATCACGGCAATCACGATATCGCGGCTGCCTTTGGTCACAGACCAAGCGCGCGCGGCATCGGATTTTTTGAGTCCCCAGGCCTGACTGATCGCTGGATCGTTAAAAAGGGCGCTGGGCTCATCTTCAACTTTGTCAGTTTTTGAAGTGATGAAAGAGTTTTCCAGAAGACGGCCCGAATCTTTTTTGTTGGAGCTTTGTGTGCGAGAAGGAGAGGACTCGGTAGAGTAGAGGTAAAGACCTAATCCACCAAAAAACACTAAACCAACACAGCCAGCTGCAATCCACAATTTGCGAGAAAACATGAATTGTTCCCCTTTCTCCACTCTGACTTATCGGAGAAGCGGGGGTATTCTTAAGGTTTTGGGACGGACTTTCGCAAGGGGAGTTGTCTCAGAGTGAGACAACCCGGGTGATTTTGAGGCGTGTTTATTTCTTTAGCGCCAGAAGCTCTTCAGGGAAGGCGATGCTTTTGTCTGAATTCAAGAGCCGCTGGTAAAAGACGTAATTTCGCATCACCAGTTTGATATAGGCGCGAGTTTCTTCATAAGGAACTTCCTCAATGAATTCGACAGAGTCATCACGATAGCGGGTTTTTAACCACCCCCGGATCGCAGAATCGTTAGCATTGTATCCAGAGACCGCTAAAATAAATTGGTTATTATATTTTTTCATTAATGATTTGAGCTCGAAGGCCCCTAGAGGCACGTTGATCTCGGGCTTAAAAAGATCCGTTGCCTCACGGTATTCCAAATTATTTTGCTTCGCGAGCTGTTTGGCGATGCTGGGAAGAAGTTGCATCAAACCAAAAGCATCGACCGGACTGCGCGCCTCGGGATTGAAAGCTGACTCCTGGCGAATGATGGAATAGATAAACTCTTGAGGTGTGCCACTTTTTTGCGAAGCTGCCAGGATAATTTCACTGAAGGGTTGAGGGAATAAAAGGTCGGGATGGTCGTTAAGAAGGCGATCCTTCACCTCGGGCTGCAGGGCCCCCAGAGCTGAGAAAAGCGGAAGGTAAAGACCGGTGCGCGCATAGCCAGAAGAAATAGCCAGCCATGTGTCTTCGGACGTCACATTTCGTTTCTTCAGGTCTTCCACGGCATTGTTAAGAACTTTTTCTGCGAAAGGTTTTTCGTTCACAGCGATGAGCCACTCTGTGGTGAGGCGAGTCTGTGGAGTCAGTTCTCCGACCCCCAGAAGACTCAAGCCCTGTAGTTCCTTGTTGTCGACTTTCAGGGGCGCGTAATTTTGTTTCAACTCGCGAACGGCAAGGACTCCGTAATATCCCAGAGGATCTTCTTTTGCGAGAGTTTGAAGCTCTGCGGTCGCGGCGGCATTTTGGCCTAACTTTTCTTGAGAACGTGCCAACCAAAAGCGCGCGCGAGCCATATCTGCGGGGTCTTTCACCAAAGACTTCATTTGCTCAAGGCTGGCCTTTGCCTCGTCCCATTTCTGCAGTTTGTAGTAGTTCCAAGATTTTAGCCACGCGATCTTGTCGCGAAG